>NZ_JAFMNJ010000010.1:71849-73479 GCF_017859255.1 Vulcanococcus sp. DEBay_Sum29NL08_54 | reverse complement strand
GGGAGGAATTACTACGCCGAAACGCTGTCCTGATGCCCTTGGTGGAGGGAATCGATGAAAGTACCGGGGCGGGACTGCTGCAGACCCACCTCTATTGCAACCGCGATGTCCTACTGGGCCATCGCTTTGGCGACCTGGTGAGCAGTGACAGCAAGGGACGCAAGCAGGTCAATATCCGCCGGTTGAATCATGTCATTGCAACGCGCTGAGCGCATGGTTGAGCCAGCAACAACACAGGCGATTGAAAAGCTGAGCGCGCGCTGGAATGAGCCTGAAATTTCAAGCGGCTCAGTCCTTCACTGGCTCGAGCAGTTTGAGGCCAGTGACCATGCCATTGCCCTGCAGTTACTGGACTGCATGGAGATGCATAGCTGGGCCCGCCTGATCAGAGAGTGCAGGCTTCTGCACGAACGACTCTGCAGTGACCTAGGCGAGGACGGTTTCGACATCGAGCACTTCTCGGATATCGACTTCACCCGAGCCTTTGTCTGCAAAAGCGGCGACCTGATTGCCTACGTCTACCGAAAGGCCAACCGCATTCCAGTCAGTTGCTTCAAAAACATCGAAGCACTCCACTCCACCTTCAGGACTGAGGCCGAGCGACGGGCACTGGTGATCTTCGATGACTACATCGGCACGGGCTCACAGTTCCTCTTCCAATTCGTGGCCCGCTCCAGTAGCAACCGCAAACTGCTCCAGCGCTACCGGCGACTTCGACTCGCCGCCGTTGTGGTGCACGACAACGCGAGAGAGAAGTGGAAGTTACTGCAACATCAGCAGTTTCAACGGGTGATGGAGATCGAAGAAGCGCAGCTGACCTGCATGGATTTCAGCCGAGACCGGGGAGAGCTCACCCAGGCCCTCTCCGAGCTGGATTGGAAGCGAGCCGGGCTGGTCGCCGCTCAGCGGGATTTCCCTGTCACAGCCCATCCCAGTTTGCGGCCCGAACAGCGCCATCAACTGAGTCAGTTCCTGTTGAAACTGCAACAGTCGGAAGGGGCAGGAACGACCGAATTTCTGCTGGGGCACCACACGTTTTTCTATGGAGCACCCAATGCCCTGGCGCGGGTGCTGCTACCTCTGTTCAAACGCATAGAGGACTTCACCGTCTATCCCAAAGAAGTCCAAGTGGGATTGCCCGCAGACATCCTCGATTACGACATCGATAACCCCGAATCCGTCACACCCTTTGGGCGCCGGGATTAGCCAGTTGGCGGGACTAAGCCGCCAACGCGAGCATCTGTTGAAGTCTCCAAGCCTTGAGCTGCGCTTGACGCTTTCGAATCGCTAGGTCCGCCGTCAAGCCATACTGGCGCCTCTCAATGTCTGATTCAGGCAAAGCAAAAAAGACGCCGCCACTGGTGAACTGAATACACCCTTCATCCGGATCAAACACCCGAGCTGAAGCCGTAACTGCAGTGCGCGGTTCCCGACAGCCATAGACGTGCAGGCTCAAGAAACTCTGTTCACCGGCATTGCCCATCTGATGGATCAACGCCGGAGAGACCGCGCGTACCTGGCCGGGGCCGTAGGGAAGCGCCTGCTCATCGCAGAGGTGCAACCGACGCAGGCGATAGCTGTAATGCTCAGCCTGACCAAAGCATTGGACCGCTCCCCACTGCGCCAAGCC
>NZ_JAFMNJ010000010.1:0-71520 GCF_017859255.1 Vulcanococcus sp. DEBay_Sum29NL08_54 | reverse complement strand
TAGCCGATACGGCGCTGAATGCCAACGCACTCGTAGCCAAACCGCTGATGGAAGCGAATGCTGTGGTCATTTCCAGCCACCACCTTGGCTACCAAATGAACGTAGCCAAGGTCCTGTGCCTTGGCGATCAACTGTTGCAGCAGTTGGGCACCGACCCCCTGGCCCTGAGCGCAAGGGTGAACGTAAACCGACGTTTCTGCGCAGCGGCTATAGCCAGCACGGGGCGAGTAGGTCTTGAGCTCTGCCCAACCCAAGACCTCACCCAATCGGGTCGCCACCAAGAGACAACCTCGATCGCGCAGCTCCTCGCGTTTCTCAGCGACGGCCTGGGGAGCAAAGCGCCGCTCATCCATCGTGATCCCGCCTTGATCAATCGCCCGCTGATAAATCGCGGCGATGGCGGCATCGTCCCTGGGCTGGGCGAGACGAATCTGCAGCGCTGCATCAGCCCCTGCGAAGTCCGCGATCCAAGCGAGCAAGTGATCCAGGGCAGGGGGGCCACCCAACTGCTGTAAACGCGCAAAACCGCCGACGTTGCCAACGTTGATCTCGCTGACCCGCCAGGTACCGCAGTCGTCCTGGAGGAAGTCATAGCCAAGGACCCTGAGCCCCAAGGAGGCATAGGCGGGCCAGGTGGCTTCGATCGCCTGACGCTCTGCATCCGTAATCGAAGCCAGGGCGCAGCGGCCACCAGCCGCCACATTGTTCACCCAATGCCCTGTGGCGGAGCGCCGCACATAGGCACCCAGGATCTGGCCATCCAGAACAACAACTCGCTTGTCGCCCTCACTGGTGCGCTGGAGAAAACGCATGAACTGCAGAGGCTCATCCGTTCCCCGCTGGAGCTGCTCCAGCACGGCGCTCAGTGAGCGCTGTTCTGCCCGCTGACCATGGGCATGTTCAACGACATAAACACCTTGACTCCTGTGGAGTCGAAACACCCCCTGGGCTTGGGTGCTGTTGCCCTGTTTGGCAACCACTTGACCATGGCTCTCCAGAAAGGCTGCGATCTCAGTGGGGTCGCTGCTCACCAAGTGAGCGGGGAGGAAGGCCCCCGCCACCTCCGAGAGGAACTGCGGCTTGAGCTGCTGAATCTTGCTCGAGGGACGATTGAGAAAACGCAACCGCTGCTCGAGGCCCTGCAAAACCTGGAGGTAACCCGGGGGGAAGGGCTTCAGGCTGCGGCAGAAGACAACATCGATCTCACCGGCAACAAAGGGCAACGAGGGAGCCTTCCCCAGGGCTAAAAACGAAGGGTGATCAAGCTCGGCCGGCAGTGGCGTCAGCTGCCATTGGGACGCCAAACAGCCATTGATCTGATCAGCCGCCAGATGCAGGGGCTCTAAGGCGGAGTGCCTGGCTGCCGCTCTGTAAAAGCAAGGAACGTCGCCATCAGCGTCGGGGTAACGCCCTGGATCAGCGATCAACAGGAGCCTGGCGCTCATGTCACGGGTGAGATGGCATCGGCACCACTGGCTGCCAGTTCAGCCATCTGCTCACGCTCCTCCTTGGGCTTGGCGGGCTTCGTCTTGGCAAAGGCCGTGATCACAACACCAACCATGATCACGAGCAATCCCACCACTTGATTGCTGGCCGGCCACTGCCGGTTCAACAGGGCTGCGGCCAGGACACCAATCGCAGGAGCTGGGGTCGACCAGCGTCCAACACTGATGGAATCCAGCTTGCTTGAAGCATCGAACCAGAGGAACTGGGATATCACGATGATCAGCAAGGCGTAGATCGCCATCACGATCCAGAGCTCACCGGCAAAAGCATCGGCGAAGTGATGCGGGCCGAAGACAATGTTGGCGATGAAAAAGAAGATCACGCTGGAGGAGGCATTGCGCACAAACACCAAGGCCCGCAAGGAGACGTCCTGATCCAGGACCGCTTTCCCCAAGTTCGCGGAAGCGGCAAAGACCACGGTCGAGAGAAGGATCAGCGCATCCCCCTTATTGACCATCCAATTGGCACCAACAAGGGCCACCATCAAGATGCCGGCAATAATGAAGCTGAAGCCCAGCCACTCCCGCTTCGCGATCAACCGTCCAAACACAATGGCCCCAGACAGGGCGTAGAGCACTGGAGCCAATCTCCCAAGCAAGATCGCGTTGGTCGATGAGGTGTACTCCAGACCGGTGTAAATCAGTGCCGAGTTCAAGGCGGCGAGACCACCATCCAGGACCAAGCCCCAACGCACCCGCTTGGGCAGTCGCTTGAGGTCACTCCAAATGGGGGCTGGTTTAAACCAGATCAGGACCACCAACGCCGCGCATAGGTTGCCGACGAAGAGGACATTGCAAAAGGAGATCGGGGTTTCGGCGCCCTGACTGAGGGCGGCCCCATGCATCACCAAAAAGGCAATCAGAACCGGGCGCAGGGACGCCAAAACCCTGGAGAGCAATAACTCATGGCGGGGATCGAACTGCATCAGCCCAGGCGCCGGTAGGTCAGCGGATCAGCCTTTAGCGCCATGAGGTCGTCGTACTGAATGACTTCGCCCTCGATGGCGACGGCCTGAGCCACAAGATCAAGGACGCGATCATTCACAGTGCGGCCCTCTTGATCGATCAAGACCAGATCGAGCACCTCTCCCTCGGGGTTGTGGACATGAAAAACAGCAGGGACGCCACCACTGATGCAGCGAATGGCACAGCCCATATGGGTTTTCCCAGCGCCGGGCTTCATCACCCCTGAAAAACACTTGCTGTCGATGATTTCGCCCACCAGGGCAAAGGGGCCGAGGGAGGTTCCCTTCAGATTGGGCGCGGGCAGATCAGCGGGCTGCGGGATGGGCTGCGCACGCCGTGTGTTCATCACGCTCAAAGGCCCATGGCTGAAGAGCGAACCCTTCAACTGCACCCACTGCCCCTGGTGCTGCATCACAGCCTCCGGGGGCCTGGTTTTTCCCGGGCCAGCCAAAAGGATGCGGGAGTAGTGCGCCTCACCTGGCGTTTGTCCTGGGCGCGGCACCAGCACCTGCGCTCCGCCTGGGCCATCCAACAACAAGCCCGAGAGCTGTTTGATCGGTTGACGGCTACCCGCGCCGTACTGGTTCTGAAGACCGGGAACCCAGAGCCCCAGCACAACCATCACGCCAAGCATCAGTGGCAGGAACCAGCCCAGAAAACGGCGATGCGCCTTGGGGAGAGGTCTGTAGTGAATGAAAAAGTCCATCGCTCAGGCCTGCTGGGGAGGGCGGGGAGGCAGTCCGATGCGCACACGTCCCTGATGACACTCAACCGGGAACGTTGGAACGCATTCGGTAAACGGCGGAGGTGAGGCTCCGGTCTCCAGGCGGTACTCGTAGCCATGCCACGGGCAGACGACACAGCCATTCACGACCCGACCTTCTCCGAGGGGGCCGTTTTGGTGCTGACAAACGTTGGAGAGGGCAAAGAACTCGCTGCCCTGGCGGAACACGGCCACCCGCTCTCCCGCCAAAGCAAACACCTTGGCCCGGCCATCCGGGATCGCATCGATGGGCCCGAGATCCACCCAGCCCGTGGAATCAGGCTGCAGGGGGCGCCCATCAATCACCCATTCCCGCCAACCGCTGATCAGGTGAATGGCGAGCAGCCAGACCAGACCCGCCAACACCAGGGCTGCCAACCAGGGGGACTGGTTGGTTTGCAGGGCACCCAAGAAGACATGGCCCACCAATGCCGCATAGCCGACATAGACCGCCATGTGAATCGCCTTCCAAACCGGGGCCGTCAGATTCGTCAGCCAAAAGTCATGGCTGGTGGCGGCCATCACAAACAGAACGGCCAGGCCGATCACCCCGAGCAGCTCAAAGGGGAACAGGGCAAAGTCATTGAAATGGCCATTGCTGGTGAACAAACTCACCAGCGGCTCACGGTTGCCGAAGTCGTTGTACCAATTCAGAGCCCCATGGAAGCTCCATGGGAACTGCGGCGCCTTCTGGCCGAGCCAACTCCAAGGCTCCTTGGGCAGATGCCACCCGTTGACATGCAAGAACCCCAATAGGAACACCATCACACCCATGTGACGGCGGTTGAACAGCAGGGTGTGAAACAGCGGATTCAACCGTGCCAAGGGCCCGATCGAGAGGGTCAGATGCAACAGGATGTAGGCCGCACTGCCGTAGGCCCGAATTGCCGCCCCGTCGGTCTCGAGGGGAACATTGGCGGCCGCCGCCCACCAGTGGCTGATCCCCATGAAGAGCAGGAGATAGGCACTCACACCAGCTAAGAGGACGCCGTCATAGATGAGCTTTCGGCGCGTCCATTGCACCGCGACGTAGCCATGGCTCATGGCCGCTCACCTCCAGCAGACAAGGACGGCAACGCCCACGAGGCAACGATGCGCTGATCCAGCGGACTCACCAGCAACAACAGACCTGGCTGAGGAGACCGCAACGCACGCCCGACCACCACCGGTAAGCGGTAGCGGTGGGTCCCGGCTCCGGCGAGGGAACCCAACAGCTGAGCCTGCGCCAACGACTCAGGGCTCCTGTCGGTCGACGACCAATAGAGCAGTGGATCCGCCAAGTTGAGGGGTTCCTCTGCGATCAAGCGCAACTGAAGCATCGGGCCCAACACCAGCTGGCCCTTGAGCTGAGTGTCTTGGACCGGCCAATCGAAGGCAAGGAGGAGATCTCCCTCGGCTGTCGCTCCACCCAGATCGGCCCGAGCGAACAGGGGTGCCGCCGTTGCTGTGACCGGCGGGATCTCAGGGCGCTGAACAAGTGCACTCACCGCCAGCCAAGGCAGGAGAACCCCAAGCGCTGTCATCAGCCAGCGATGGGTCTGCCGTCGACTGCTGATCATGCCCGTGCCGCCAGCCGGTGGGCATTGCGTTCAACGGCTGGCGGAGCACCAAGCCAGAGCCGTTTGATCAGCCAAGGCCATAACAAGGCCAGTCCGGGAATGATCAGGAGCCGGAAGCCAATATTTCTCCATCCCTTCGCGGAGAAATCGATGCGTTGAACGCCAAAGATGCTGATCAGGATCGCGATGACCACGCTCGCGGAGGCATAGGCCCTCAGGCCATCGACGCCGGCACGAACAAGCGGCAGGGAACCCTCAATCACCTGGCAGATCAGTCTTGTTCGCGAAGACTAGAGATGCTCAAACGAAGGCACCACTGGATTGACCACACGCTGAAACACCAGAGCAAGAGCAGCGCACGAAACAAAAAAAAGCCCCGCAAGAGCGGGGCTTAAAGGCAAATCAATCAAGCAGGAATCACTTGACGTACTTGAGACCTCGGTAGTTCAGCTGAGGGTGCTTCTGGGAGACAGCCTCTTTGTTCTGCTGGTACTTCTGGCCGCGATAGGTGAGGGTCATGGATAGTTCCTCGGAGTCAGCCCAGGTCCCCGTTCCATGGCCTGGATCGAACTGCGCCTCAGGCAACCAAAAGGTGCCGAGGTGAACGTTTTGTAGCGGTTGCTACAGCACTGTTTTAGCCGCGCGGAAACCAGCCGTGTCGTTCAGGCGATTACAAAACTCCGATTTTGCCGATTAATCGCTTGGGCAGTTCTGCCGTGGGGTCAAAAAGAACAGCAAATCGCACTGAAAACGCGTGAAATCACTCAGGGCGTTCTCCACATCCCCCGGGTAACCCGCATCAGCCTGCGCCGAAGAGGGGAGCGGACCAATCGGCGGCGGCAGGGGCTCAGCCAGAGCCAACCCCGGCAAGGCCGAGAGGGTCGCCGCAAGAACAACAGCAGGCCAACGCGTCATCACAGCACCACAGCTCTACTGACTCCATAGCCATGGCCCAAGCCAACGGCAAGGCATCAAAAAACCCGCCAGACCCCCAAAGGATCTGACGGGCAAAGGGTGAATCAAGGATGAGCAGGCTGGACTCAGCCGACGCTCCAAACACCACCGGCGATCTTCACCAGGGGAGCCACGATGGTCGTGCCGGCGAGGAACCAGGCGAAGGCGGCACCGCCGCAACCGCCGAGCCAGAAGCCGCTGGCGAACTCGGCCCAACCCGCCTTGGTGAACAGGTCAGCAGGGGGGTTGTCGATGGTGGCGTCAGCCGGCTGCACGTTGGGGCCACGGCCAGCGGTGCCGTAGATCGACAGGCAGACCGTCAGGATCGAGACCAGACCCACAGCAGCCAGAAGACCAGCGGTGCTGGCGTACTCGGTGGCGCGCAGGGGGCCACAGATGGCGAAGGGGCCGTAGAGGAAGAAGCCATGGGCCATGCCCACTTCCAGACCGCGACGGTTGGGAGAGAGGGCGGGGCGATAAGCAGGCAGCGCGCTCAGGAAAGCGCGGCTGAAGTAGCTGCTGTTGACGGGAGTGGCCAGATTGCCGACACAGGGGTCGGCCACGGGGGTCACGGTCATCGGGGGAAGAACGTCAGGTGGCGCGGAATGAAGCGGCGACAGCTCAGTCGCGGGCTTCGATCACGTTGAACAGCAGGGCCATGGCCACAGCAGGAGCCAGGATCCCGACAAGTGGCACGAACACCGAGGGCATCCAGGCGGCGACGAAATCTCCGGTCATCAGCGTGGGCCAATACAGCTACCGTTCGGCACTGTAAGGAGCCCTGCCGGAGCTGCTCTTCGGGGCCTCAAGGGGCGACATAAAAGTTCAGACCACACCCCCAGCCCATGACCCAGGCACTCACCGGCATCGTCATCGCAGGCGTCCTGGCGGCCTGCTGGGTCCTTGGCCGGCCCAAGCGCAACATCCTGCGCTCCACCGATGCGTCCGGCATCGCAGCCCTGAACCGCGGGCAGATGGAGCTGGTCATCCCCTCTGACGGGAGCAACTCCAGCAATCAGGGCAGCCAGGACACGGTCGTCCTCCCCGCCGCCAGCGACCGGCGCGGCCGCCACCAACTGCTGCAACAGCTGGAGCAACAGTTCCGCGCGGGGGGTGAGCAGCGCCGCACGGCCATGGCCATCTGCCAGCTCTGGTGCCACCGCGAGGCCCTGCCCCTGATTCGCCGCGGCCTGCGCGATGCCGACCAGGTGGTCGCCCAGCTCGCCGCTGAAGCCATGTCCCACTTCCGTGGCCGCAGCAGCCTGCCTGTTGCCTCGCCTCAGCCGCTCAAGCTGCCGCGCAACGTCTCGCGAATGCGGTAAATCGGACGGCCCTGACTCTCGTGATAGGTGCGCATCTGCACCTCCGAGAGCAGACCAAAACAAAAGAGCTGCACGCCCGTGATCAGGGCCAGGACCGCCACCAGCAATAGGGGCCGGTTGCCGATCTCCGCGCCCCCCAACTTGACCATCAGCAGATAGGCGCTCAGCAGCGCCCCGATGGCCATGGCGCTCAGCCCCCCGAAACCGAAGACGTACATCGGACGGGTCAAGAAGCGCTTCATGAACCAGACCGTGAACAGATCCATCAGCACCCGGAAGGTGCGATCGATCCCGTACTTGCTCTGGCCGAACTGACGGGCGTTGTGGTTCACCTTCACCTCGGCGATGCGGGCCCCTTCGATGAAGGCCAAGGCCGGCAGGAAGCGATGCAGCTCCCCGTAGAGGTTCATGTCCTCCACCAGCTCGCGGCGGTAGGCCTTGAGGGAGCAGCCGTAGTCGTGCAACCGCACCCCCGTCACCCGAGCGATGAGGGCATTGGCGATCTTGCTGGGGAGCAGCCGGCTGACGGCATGGTCCTGGCGCTGGTGCCGCCAGCCGCTCACCAGGTCATACCCCTGCTCCAGGCGCTCCAGCAGCATCGGGATATCGGCGGGATCGTTCTGCAGGTCCCCATCCAGGGTGACGATCAAGCGCCCGCGGCTGGCGTCAAAGCCAGCCGCCATCGCAGCGGTCTGGCCGTAATTGCGGCGCAACAGAACCGCCACCAGCTCTGGGGCCCCGGCGGCCTGCTGGCGCAAGACCTCGGCCGTGCGATCGGATGAGCCGTCATCCACCAGCACCAGCTCAAAGGAGCGGCCCAGGGGACGCAGGGCCAGCAGCAGCTTCTCGACGAGCAGCGGCAGGCTCTCCTCTTCGTTGAACAGAGGCACCACGATCGAGAGGTCTGGAACGCTGGCGCTGCTCAAGAGGGACGGCTCAAGTTGGCTGGAACCTAGAGGAAAGCGCTCAAAAGAGGCTCAGCCCGGCAGCAGCCAAGCCACCCCCAGGCCCAAGTAGGTCCCGAGCAGATAGCCGAGCAAACCAATCGCCACCGAAGGCACGGCCAATTCAGCGCGGCCAATGGCGGTCGCCAGGGCCAGGGCCGTGCTGGGGCCGCCGATGGAGGCCTGGGAGGCCACCAGGGTCTCAGCCATGGGCCAGCGCAGCCAGCGGCGGAAGATCAAAAGCAGCAACGCGGCCTGCACCAGCACCACCACAGCCGCATAGAGCAACACCGGCAAGCCCTCCCCCAGCAGGCCCGCGACCGGGGAGCTCAGGCCCATCACCGTGAAGAAGGGCTGAATCAAGAGCAAGCCAAGGCCATAGCAACCGCGACGGCTGGCGGGCGCCGGCAACTGGGCCACCAGCAGCGCGACCGTTGTGAGCACCAGGATCGAGGGGACGCCCTGCAGCACACCCGTCAGCCCCTGGCTCAACGCCAACACGGCCAAGCCCCAAAGACCGGCCAGCCACCAGGAGCGCTCCGGCTGATCGCTTGGGGCCTCATTCGCCCAGGTCGCCTCCGGGGCCGCATCCGCCCTCAGTCCCAGCCAGGTGCTGATGGCGAACCAGACCGCGAAGACCACGTAATCGGCGGCGGTCGCCAGGGTCAGCAAGGTCTCTGGGGGATTCAGCGTCCGGGCCACCGAGACGAAATTCAGGCTGCCCCCGGTGAAGGTGGCGGTGTACATCCCCGCCAGCACGTCCCAGTCCTCCCCGAGCAGGGGATGCAGCAACCAGCCCCCCAGCAGCACCCCCAAGACCGTGCTCAGGGCCGCCACCAGAAACGGTCCGAGCAGTTGCCGGGCCTGGGGCCAGAGGCGCCGGAGATCGACCGCGAGCAACAGCAGGCCGATCGCCAGCGAGGTCAAGGGACCATTGACCCAAGAGGCGGCCTCGGCCTGCAGCTGCACCCCGGCCAGGTTGCTCACCAGCAGGCCGAGCAGCAGCACCACCATCGTCATGCCCAGCTGCCGGCCCCAAGCGGTGCGGCGCGCCAGCAGCCAGCCGAGGGCCGTGAGTGCGAGAACGAGAAGCAAAGACCAAACCATGGACATCAAGGCAGGGTGGAGCCGTCGTGGCAGCGCACCACACGGCCGGCGCCGCGCAGTTCCGTTCGGTAGTGAACGCTGACCGGATCGATCAGCTGGGGATCCAGACCATCGACACCCAGGCCATCGCGGCCGTGCTCCCGGCCAGAACTATGCAGGTAGCGGCCCTGCCCGAGATAGAGCCCCACATGGGTGCAGCGCTGGGGGCGACCAAAAAAGATCAAATCGCCGGGACGCAGCAGGCCATAGCAACCGGGCGCCACCGCGACGGGCTGGCAGAAGCGCTCCTGCTGGTAGGCATCCCGCGGGATCCAGACCCCCGCGGCGGCATAGGCCGCCTGGATGAAGCCTGAGCAGTCAAAGTCGGGCCCCAGGCTCCCGCCCCAGAGGTAGTGGTTGGCCTGCTGGCGCGCGGCCTCGGCAAAGGCCAAGACGGCAGGCAGGCGCTCAGCAATGGCCGACTCGGACCAGAGCTGCGCCCGTTGGCCCGCGATACAACGGGCATGGCCCAGCAGGTCCCGCGGATCAATCCAGCCGGGGTAGCCGTCCTCCAGCAACCGCACCCGCAGGCGCTTCCCGGTCGGCGCCGCTTGACCCAGAACCTGCAGGGCTCGGCCGGCCCAGGCCTGGGTGGCGAGGCCTGGCCCCGACCAATGGCTGTAGAGATTGAGCGGCGCATCGATGCGCCAAGAACTGCCCGGGTGCAGCAGCTCCAAGGCCACGGGTGTTCCCACGGACAACCTGCTTAACCTCGCCATGACCCCGAGTGGCTGCGATGGCGTTCTACTGCCCTGATGGGGAGATGGAGCAAGCACTGGTTGCGGCGATCAGCAGCCTGGAGCAGGAGGGCCGGCCGGGGCTGAGCGAGCAGCTGTCGGTCACCTGGATCCGCTACGGGCAGTCCCTGCGCGGCGGCACAGCTGGCGAAGGGCAGGGGACCCACTGGCGCGGCAACCAAGCCCGCTATCCCGCCAGCGTGGTGAAGCTCCTCTATCTCCTTGCCGCGGAAGCCTGGCTGCAGCGCGAGCTCATCGACGACACCCCGGAGCTGCGGCGGGCCCTGGCCGACATGATCCGGGATTCCAGCAACGACGCCACGGGGCTCGTGGTGGATCTCTTGACGGGAACCTGCAGCGGACCGGAGCTGCCGGCGGCGGCCCTGCAGCAGTGGAGCCAGCAGCGCCAACTGATCAACCGCTGGTACGGCGAGCTGGGCTGGCCGGAATGGCCGGGCAATAACGCCTGCCAGAAGACCTGGGGAGACGGCCCCTATGGCCGCGAGCGTCAGTCCTACGGCCCTGAACTGGAGAACCGCAATCGCCTGAGCAGCAACCTGACGGCCCGGGTGCTGCAGGCGGTCATGGCCCGGGAGTTGCTCTCCCCCAGCGCCTGCAGCCGGATGCAAGAGCTGCTCTCCCGCAGCTTGGACCCCGCGGCCCGCGCCGCTGACCCCGAGAACCAAGTGGATGGATTCCTGGGTGGTGGCCTTCCGGAGGGCGCCCAGCTCTGGAGCAAGGCCGGCTGGATGAGCCAGGCCCGCCACGACGCGGCCTACATCGAACTGGAGGGCAAGGCTCCGGCCCTGATCGTGGTGCTCAGCGAGGGCCCCGAGCGCGCCCAGGACGAGGCGCTCCTACCGGAGCTCTGCCGGCGCTTGCTGGCGCTCTAAACGAACAAAACCCCAGCCCGTGGTCGGACTGGGGTTTGATCGGGGTGTCCCGGTCGGGAACGGAGAGGGAGGGATTCGAACCCTCGACAGAAGTTGCCTCCTGTAACTCCTTAGCAGGGAGCCGCTTTCAACCACTCAGCCACCTCTCCAGTGGCCCGCAAAGACTATCAGGCGCTGGCACCGCGAACGGCCCGTTGGGGCAGCCGCGGCAAGCGGTGTTTGAAACCGCAGAGGATCTCCCAGGGGATGGTGCCGATCGGGTCGCTCCAGGCCGTGGGATCGATCCGCTCACCGGCCTCCTCCCCGAGCAGCGTGACGACGCTGCCGGCCTCCAGCTCCGGTACATCCGTGGCATCCAGCACCAGCTGATCCATGGTGATCGCCCCCACCTGGGGCACCCTCTGACCGGCGAAGAGCACCTCCAGCTGGTTGGAGAGCAGCCGCGGGACGCCATCGGCATAGCCAATCCCCACCACCGCCAGCCGGCTGGGCCGTTGGGTGATGAAGCGATGGCCGTAGCTCACGCCAACCCCGGCGGGGACCTCCCGAATCAAGCTGACCCGGGCACGGACGTGCATCGCCGGCTGCAGGTCCAGACCGGCGCCGAGGTGATCCGAGGGGCGCTGGCCGTAGAGGGCCAGCCCCACCCGCACCAGGTCGTAGTGCAACTGACGGCTGCGCAGCGTCCCAGCGGAATTGGCCAGGTGGCGGCAACCCGAGGGCAACTGCTGCTGCTGCAGTCCCGTCAGGACAGAGTCGAAGCGCTGCTGCTGGGTGGCCGTCAGGGCATCCAGTCCATCTCCCGGGGCATCGGCTCCGGCTAGGTGGGAATAGACCCCGGCCAGCTGCAGCGACTCCAGACCGGCGATGGCCTGAACCAACCGCGGCCCCTCCTCCCAGGGCGCGCCGAGCCGGCTCATGCCGGTGTCCAATTTGAGGTGGACCGCCAACTGACGACCGCTACCGCTGGCCAGGTTCTGGCAGAGCAACGCCTCACGCATGCCGCTGAGGGTGGGCATCAACTGCCAATGCAGGCAGGCCCGCAACTCATCCGGATGGCTGAGGTTGCCCAGCACCAGGACGGGCTGATCCAGGCCCGCCTGGCGCAACTCCACCCCCTCCTGAAGCGTGGCCACCCCAAAGCAACTGGCCCCACCGGCGGCGGCAGAACGGGCGACCGGGACCGCGCCGTGGCCATAGCCATCGGCCTTGACCACCGCCATCAGCGCAGAGCCCGGCTGCAGCGAGCGCCTCAGGGCCTCGGCGTTGGCCTGGATCGCCGCCTCATCGATTTCCACCCAGGCGCGCTGACGGGGATGGGGCTGCGGCGCCAAGGCAGCGGCCGCCGGGTCCTCGAAGGCAGCAGCAGGCGATGCGTCAACCATCCGCCCTTGGCAGTGCACCTAGCATGCATAGAAATTACGGGGTTGCCCAGCGCAGCTCCCCAGGCAGCGCTCCCATGGGCTCGGTTCTGGTTCTGAACGCCTCCTACGAGCCCCTGAACGTCACCACCTGGCGCAGGGCAACAGTGATGGTGCTTAAGGGAAAAGCCGAGGGGCTGGAGCACTCCCCCGGGCGGCAACTGCGGCCAGGCCTGGGACTGCCAACGGTGATTCGTCTACGGCAATTCGTCCGCGTGCCCTTCCGGCCACTGCCCCTGACCCGCCGGAACGTCTTCCACCGCGATGGCCAGCGCTGCCAGTACTGCGGCAGCAGCAGCGAGCGGCTCTCGATCGATCACGTCCTGCCCCGCAGCCGCGGCGGCAGCCACAGCTGGGACAACGTCACCACGGCCTGCCTGCGCTGCAACGTGCACAAGGGCAATCGCACGCCCAAGGAAGCGAGCATGCCCCTGCAATCGGCACCCCGGCGGCCGCTCAGCGGTGCGGTCTTTGAGGCCCAGCGGCAGATGGCCAAGGGCGGCCACCTGGAATGGGCCAAGTACGTGGACGGCTGGGAGAACCCGCTCGCTAGTTGACCCCGCTGGCCTGATCAGCCAGTTCCTCCAACTGCCGCCGTTGGTCGGCGGAGACGCAGGCGCCGATCAACTCAGCCAGTTGGCCCTGGAGCACCGGCTCCAGTGAGAAGTTGCGGCCGAGGCGGTGATCGGTCGTGCGGTTGTCCTTGTAGTTGTAGGTGCGGATCTTCTCGCTGCGATCCCCACTACCCACCTGGGCCAGACGGGCCGAGCGCTCCTTGGCGTTGGCCTCGGCCAGCTCACGCTCATAGAGCTTGGCCCGCAGGATCTCCAGGGCCCGTTCACGGTTCTGCAGCTGGGAGCGCTCTTGGGTGCAGAACACCCGGATGCCGGTGGGTTTGTGCAGCAGGTCCACGGCCGTCTCCACCTTGTTGACGTTCTGGCCGCCGGCGCCGCCCGAGCGGGCGGTGCTGATCTCCAGGTCCGTGGGGTCGATCTGAACCTCCACCGGGTCGGCCTCGGGCATGACCGCCACCGTGGCCGTCGAGGTGTGGACCCGGCCCTGGGACTCGGTGGCGGGCACCCGCTGCACCCGGTGCACACCGGCTTCGTACTTGAGCTGACTGAAGACGCTGTCGCCCTGGATCGCCAGGATCAGTTCCTTGTAGCCCCCCAGTTCCGCCTCCGAGGCACTGACGGGCTGCACTTTCCAACCGACGCTCTGGGCATAGCGCTCGTACATCCGAGCCAAATCCCCCGCCCAGATCGCCGCCTCATCGCCACCCGCACCGGCGCGAATCTCGAGCATCACGCTGCGTTCGTCCCGGGGATCACGGGGCAGAAGCGCCAAGGTCAGCTGCTCCTCCATGGCGGCAATCTGTGTCGCCAGACCGCTGAGCTCCTCTTGGGCCAGGGCCTCCATCTCCTGGTCGCCGCGGGACTCCTTCAGGAGTTGCCTGGCCTCCTGTTCCTGTTTGCGCCACTGGCAAAGCTGGTCGTAGCCCAGCACCAGGGGCTCCAGCCGGGCCCGCTCCCGCGCGATGGGCTCCAGCTGCGCTGGGTTGGCAGCCACATCCGGGTCTGCCAGCTGCCGCTCCAGGGTTTCAAAGGTGGTGCGTGCCGTCTCCAGACGTTCACGCAGGAAAGAAGCATCCATGGAAGCGGCTCAAGCCAGCAAAAAGCCGGACGCCCTAGAGCATCCGGCTTGGGGAATGAATGTCACGTCAGACGTGAGTGACCGATCAGGCCTTCTCGGCTGCTTCGGCCTTGGGCTCGGCTTTGGCATCGGCGCCAGCAGCGCTGCCCATGCCGTACTTGCGCATGAAGCGATCCACACGACCCTCGGTGTCCAGGATCTTTTGGGTCCCGGTATAGAAGGGGTGGTTGCCGCTCCAGACGTCGACGTGGATCTCGGGGGAGGTGGAGCCAGTGGTCATCACCACTTCTCCGTTGCAGATCACCTTGGCATCGGGATACCAGGTGGGGTGAATGTCGGCCTTCGGCATGACGGGTACGGGGCTGAGGGGCGAAAGCGCAATCAGCGCTTGGAGAACTGAGGAGCCTTACGGGCTTTCTTCAGGCCGTACTTACGACGCTCCTTGGCGCGCGGGTCACGGCTGAGGTGCCCTTCAGTCTTGAGGGGCTTGCGGTTGTCGGGGGACAGCTCGCACAGGGCACGGGCAGCGCCTTGCTTGATGGCATCCGCCTGACCGGTCAGACCACCACCGCGGACGTTGACCAGCAGGTCGTACTCACCACCCAGACCAAGGGTCTGCAGGGGAGCCTTGACTGCCGCCAGGTAGGCGGGGTTGTAGTTCAGGTAGTTGTCACCGGGACGACCGTTGATGGTCACGGTGCCATTGCCAGGAACGACGCGGACGCGTGCCACGGCGGTCTTACGACGGCCGGTTCCCCAGTAGACGACTTTGGTGGTGCTCATTTGGCGGAAGCGGCGGGATCGAGGGCCAGGGCCTTGGGCTGTTGGGCGGCGTGGGGGTGCTCAGCACCCTTGTAGACCTTCAGCTTGCGGAAGAGCTGACGACCGAGAGCGTTGTGGGGAAGCATGCCCTTAACGGCCTTCTCGATGATCCGCTCGGGGATCCGTGCCTGCAGCGCAGCGAAGGTTTCGGTCTTCATGCCACCGGGGCGACCGGAGTGACGGCGGTAGACCTTGTCGGAAGCCTTGTTGCCGCTCACACGCACCTTCTCAGCATTGATCACGACGACGAAGTCGCCGGCGTCGATGTGAGGGGCGAAGTTGGGGTTGTTCTTACCCCGCAGAACCGAAGCGACCTCGGTGGCAAGCCGGCCGAGGGTCTGGTTCTCAGCGTCCACCAGATACCACTGGCGTGCTGAGGAATCCTGGGGGGGGACGAGAGTCTTGTTCATCGCGCCGGCGGGCCGGTTCGGATAGGACCCCATCACCACGCTTAGGCGGGTGGGGTTGGACAGGGTGTCTGGACTGTGGGTCTCGACTAATGACGGCAGCCACCCGATCACTCGGGTGTCAATCGCTCGTTGAGTGAACCTACCGCTTCGCCGATCCCCACTTCGGGGGACAGGGTTTACAGGCAGGGGCTGGCCGCCGATGGACATCGGCAGGTCAACTCTGAGACCGGCAGACCCAGTCAGTGCAAGGACTGACCCGGTGCTGCTGGCGGTGCATCAGAGCCCTCCAGCAAATACCGCGGTTGACAATCGTACCAGGCAGCCTGGGGGAAGACCTCACTCGGGTAGCCCACCCTCAGCAGGCATAACCCCTGCGGGGGAGCGGCTTCTTTGACCTCCTCACGGGCCTGGTTTCGCCAGCGGCGACTGAAGGCCTCCAGGCTGAGGCGTCCCTCCCCGACGGCCACCAGCTGCCCCATCACAAGGCGCACCATCCCGTAGAGAAAGCCGCTGGCCTGAAGCTCCACCTCCAGCAGGTCACCGCGGCGCTGCACCGAGACCTCCTGGAGGGTCGTACGGGAGTGTGAGCGGGCGCTACCCGCCCTCTCAAACGCCGCAAAATCGTGCTCCCCGAGCATGCCCTCGAGGGCCTCGCGCATCCGGGCCTCATCGAGCCTGAACTGATAGCGGTGCCAGCTCCAGGGAGCCAGAAACAGATTGGGGATGCGGGCGTTGTAGATGGTGTAGCGGTAGCGCCTGTAGGTGGCGCTAAAGCAGGCATGCCAGTCCGCGGGAACGGAAGCTGCTGAACGCACGCGGATGCTGGCCGGCAGGCGGCCGTTGAGGGCCGCGGGCCAGCGGTGCGGAGGGATCGGGCCGGCGCAGTCGAAATGCACCACCTGGCCAGCGGCGTGAACGCCGCTGTCGGTTCGACCAGCCGCCACAACGGTGGCGGGGCCATCTGGATCCAACTGAGCCAAGGCCCGCTCCAGCGCTTCCTGGACGCTGGGGTCCCGGGGCTGGCGCTGCCAGCCGCAGTAGGCCGAGCCGTCGTACTGCAGGCAGAGGGCGATGCGCCTAAGCCCCCCTGCTGGCGTCGCGTCAGTCAAAGCTGCTGCACCAAAGCCATAAAAAACCGCGCGGAGGAGAGCCCCCCACGCGGTGCGGATGATCGACAGCAGGTCCGCTCGGACCCACGGACTCAGACCAGCTCGATGATCGCCATTTCGGCGTTGTCGCCACGGCGGGGAACGGTGCGAATGATGCGGGTGTAACCGCCATTGCGGTCGCCGTAACGCTCCTGGGCCTTGTCGAACAGGGCGTGGACCAGTTGCTTGTCGTAGATGTAGCCGATGGCACGACGGCGGGCGGCAAGGCTGCCGTCCTTGGCCAGGGTGATCATGCGCTCAGCTTCATCGCGAAGCGCCTTGGCACGGGCCTTGGTGGTGGTCAGACGACCCTCACGGATCAGCTGAGTGGTCAGAGCGCGAAGCATGGCTTTGCGCTGGTCGGCGGGACGCCCCAACTTGGGGACTCGGCACTGGTGACGCATGACTAAATCGGGTTAACGCGGGAGACAGGGTGCTGCGCGATCAGGCGCTGGTGCGGCTCTGGGGCAGGGAGATACCGATGCGCTCGAGGGCCTCGATCACCTCGTCAGCCGACTTGGAACCGAAGTTCTTGATTTCGAGCAGATCTTCGTAGCTGAAGCCCATCAGGTCAGACACGGAGTTGACTTGGGCGCGCTTCAGGCAGTTGTAGGCGCGAACCGAGAGGTTCAGCTCTTCCAGGGGAATCTGAGCTTCGGCGGAGGGCTCGGGCTCCTGGCCTTGCTCCTCTTCCATGGTCAGGGTCGCCATGGGCTGGATCAAGGTGATCAGCTGGTTGGCGGCCTGGGCCATCGCGTCGTCAGGCGTCAGGGAGCCGTCGGTCTGAATCTCCAGACGCAGGCGCTCACGGGCCGATCCGCCTTCACCGACAGCGGTCTCGTCGATGGTGTAATTCGCCCGCTGGACAGGCATGAAGACGGCATCGATCTGGAGAAGATCGACAGCGCTGGTGTCCTCAACGCGGCGGTCAACGGGGCGATAGCCAACACCACGCTCGACGTGCACCTCGAGCTCCAGGCTGTGGCCTTCGGCGACGGTGGCAATCGGGCGGGCGGGGTCGATCACCGACACCTGTGAGGAGAACTGCAGGTCACCGGCGGTGACGGTCGCAGGACCATTCACGACCAGGCGGCCGATCTCCAGCTCGCGGCTGCGGCTGTTGACGGCAACGTCCTTGCAGTTGAGAAGGATGTCGAGGACGTCTTCGCGGACGCCAGGAACGGTGGCGTACTCGTGGTTCACGCCAGCGATGCGCACGGCGGTGATGGCGCTGCCCTCCAGGGCACCCATCAGCATGCGGCGCAGGGAATTACCGAGGGTCGTCGCCTGGCCACGCTCAAGGGGGCCAATGACGAAGACGCCGGTTTGGGAACGATCGTCAGCGATCTGGTGTTCAACCCGATCGATCTGGTACTGCAACACGGTCTGAAGCTCAGATAGGTGGATGGACCCCCTCTGGGGCTAGTCGATGCGTCGAATCAGACCCGGCGACGCTTGGAACGGCGGCAACCGTTGTGGGGCAGCGGGGTGACGTCACGGATCAGGGTGATCTCCAGACCGGCAACCTGCAGGGCACGGATGGCGGTTTCACGACCGGAACCAGGACCGCGAACCAGCACCTCGATTTGGCGCATCCCCTGCTCAAGGGCGCGACGGGCTGCTGCTTCTGCGGCGGTCTGGGCGGCGAAGGGGGTGCCTTTACGGGCGCCCTTGAAACCGCTGGCACCAGCGGAGCTCCAGGAGATCACTTCACCAGCGGTGTCAGTGATGGAGACGATGGTGTTGTTGAACGTGCTCTGGATGTGGGCAACGCCATTAGGGACGTTGCGCTTCGTCTTCTTGGAACCAGATTTCTTGGCGGGCTTGGCCATGGATAAAGCCCTGCGGTCGCAGGGAGGTGATCGGGGGTCTTAGGGGGGCAACCTGGTGACGACGGCACGCAATCGGCCGAACGGCAGGTGCTAGGGGGCCAAAGGGCTAGAGCAAGCCGCGGCTTACTTCTTCTTACCGGCCACGGTCTTGCGGCTACCGCGGCGGGTCCGGGCATTGGTGCGGGTGCGCTGACCGCGAACGGGCAGACCGACGCGGTGACGACGGCCACGGACGCAGCCGATGTCCTGCAGGCGCTTCATGGCCATGCCCTCCTGACGGCGAAGATCGCCTTCGAGGGTGTAGCTCTCGGTTGCACCGCGCAGCTTTTGGACGTCGGAATCATCCAGGTCCTTGACGCGGGTGTCGGGGTTGACACCGGTCTTGGCCAGAATCTTTTGGGCCGTGGTCAGGCCGATTCCGTAGACGTAGGTCAGGGCGATTTCGATCCTCTTGTCGCGAGGAATATCAACGCCGGCGATACGAGCCACTGAAAAAACGTTGGGGGTGAGCAGGGGAAGGACTTGAGCGGTTGCCCTCAGAACGAACCGAGAGACACTCAAGCCAGTTGTTTTGGTCCCTAGGGACCGGGGGCAAGGTCAGCGCAGGATCAACCCTGGCGCTGCTTGTGCTTCGGGTTGGTGCAGATGACCATCACCCGACCGTGCCGGCGAATCACGCGGCACTTGTCGCACATTTTCTTGACCGAGGCACGCACCTTCATGGGAGCGGTCTCTCCAAATTTCCAAACAGCGACCTTACCACAGGGGTCAACCCAACAGGGCTGCGATCCGATCGGCAATGGCGTCGACTGTGCCGGCCGCTTCGACCGGGGCAATCAGCCCACGTTCGCGGTAATAGGCAATCAGGGGCTCGGTTTGCTCGCGGTAGACCTCCAGGCGGTGGCGGATGACCTCCTCGTTGTCGTCGGCCCGGCCGCGGGAGAGCAATCGCTGCACCAGAACACCGTCATCGAGTTCCATCAGAACGACGAGCTCGATCTGCTGGCCCAGCTCCTCGAGCAGGCTGGCCAGGGCATCGGCCTGGGCGACGTTGCGGGGGAAGCCATCCAGCAACCAGCCACCACTGTGGTTTTGCAGGCGGCTGCGGACGATCGCCAGCACCAGGGCATCGCTCACCAGCTCACCGCGGGCCATCACGGCCTCCGCCTCTTTGCCCAGGTCGCTGCCGGCGGCGACTTCAGCCCGCAGCAGATCACCGGTGGAGAGGTGGAGCAGGCCTTGGCTCTCGGCAAGCTTCTGGGCTTGGGTGCCCTTACCGGCGCCGGGGGGACCGAGGAACAGCAGACGTTGCTTCATGGCAAGGAAGGAAGAAAAGGAACAAGGAGGGGGGAGTTACTGGCGAACCATGCCTTCGTACCGCTGGGAGATCACGGCGGTTTGCAGTTGCTTGGCGGTCTGAATCGCGACGCCAACCAAGATCAACAGGCTCGTGGCACCCAAGCCTTGGAAGGTCTGCACGCGCGTGGCCGACTCCACGGCCGAGGGCACGATCGCCACAGCCCCCAGGAAGAGGGCACCCAACAGGGTCAGACGGTTCTGGATACCCGTCAGGTAAGCCGTGGTCGCTGAGCCAGGGCGAACCCCAGGGATGGCGACACCACCGCGCTTGAGGTTGGAGGCCACGTCCACCGGGCGCACCGTGAGGGTGGCGTAGAAGAAGGAGAAGCCAATGATCAGCCCGAAGAAAAGCAGCGCATAGACCCAGGGGGTGCTGCTGTTGGGGCTCAGGAAACTGGCGACCTGAATCAGCGTGGGGTTCTTGCTGAAGTTGGCGATCTGCAGCGGCAGGAAGACCACGGCCGAGGCAAAGATGATCGGCATCACGCCACCGGCATTGAGCTTCAGGGGCAGGTAGCTCTGGCGGGCGGAGATCCCGGCCCCGCCCACCTGGCGCTTGGCGCTGACGATCGGGATGCGGCGGCTGCCCTCCTCGACGCAGACGATGCCAACGATGGTGATCAGGAAGACCGCCACCAGGACGACGATGCCGCCAACAGCCTCACGGCCGCCGGTTTGGGCCAACTCGATGGTCGAGCCCAAGGCCCTGGGGAGGGTGGCCACGATGTTCAGGTAGATGACCAGAGACGCGCCCTGGCCAATGCCCCGCTCGGTGATCACCTCACTGAGCCACATCACCACCATCGAACCGGTCACCAGGGCGATCGCCGTCTGCACCACGAAGACCAGATCCGGTGTGCCGGGAAGGGCGTAGGGCCGGAGGATCAGGGCAAAGACGATGCTTTGGAACAGTCCCCAGCCCAGGGCGACATAGCGGGTGTACTGGGCGATCTTGCGGCGTCCCGCCTCGCCTTCGTTCTTCTGCAGATCCTCCAGCTGCGGCAGGGCGGAGGTCAGCAGCTGAATGATGATCGAGGCGTTGATGAAGGGAAGGATCCCCAGGGCGAAAACGCCCAACGCGGAGATGCCACCACCGGTGAAGATGTCCAGGAAGCCCAGCAGGGAGCCCCCCTGGGCAGCGAAGGCCTGGAAGGCCTGGCGGTCGATCCCGGGAACAGGGATATAGATGCCCAGACGCACCAGGAGCAGCAGCCCCAAGGTGATGAGAACCCTGTCGCGCAGATCCTTGGCTTGGACCAGCTGCGTGAGGATTTCACCGGCACTGGGGTTACGCCCCCGGCTGACGACCATGGCAGGTGCAGACGAACAAGAAAAAACCGCCTAGCGATCGATCCGATCACCAGACGGCATTGACCTTAATGGGCCGTGGACAAGCGGAGATCAGATCTCTTCGCAGGTGCCACCAGCGGCTTCGATCTTCTGGCGGGCCGAGGCGGTGAAAGCGGCCGCCTGGACGGTCAGCTTCACGCTCAGTTCGCCATTACCCAGGACCTTCAGGGGGGCCTTGGGGTTGGTCACCAGACCGTCCTTCACCAGGGTGTCGATGTTGACGGTGCTGCCGGCCTTGAGCTCGGACAGCTTGGCAACGTTGATCACCGTGTAGTTCTTGGGGTTGATCACGGTGAAGTGCTTCAGCTTCGGCACCCGGCGGTACAGAGGCATCTGGCCACCCTCGAAGCCAGGACGGGTCGGACGACCCGAACGGGACTTCTGACCGCGCATGCCGAAACCGCAGCTGGCGCCTTGGCCGGCGGCGATGCCGCGTCCCTTACGCAGCTTGCGGCGACGGGCCCCCTTCTGGGGGGCGAGGGACTGGAGATTGAGCGACGTCATGGCGGTCCTCAGGAGTAGATCTGCTCGAGGGAGATGCCACGCTCCTTGGCGGTCTCCTTGTGGGTACGCAGGCCGGCCAGGGCATCCATGGCGGCGCGGGCGTTGTTCAGGGGGGTCTTGGAGCCTAGGCGCTTGGCGAGCACGTTCTTAATGCCGGCAAGCTCAAGCACCGTACGGATGGAACCACCCGCGATCACACCGGTACCAGGGGCAGCGGGACGGATCAGAACGCTGGCAGCGCCGTCACGGCCGTTGCTCAGGGTGGGGATCGAGGAGTGACGGGTCAGAGGCACCTTGACCAGGTGCTTCTTGCCATCGGCGACGCCCTTGCGGACAGCACCGATCACGTCGCCAGCCTTGCCGACGCCGACGCCGACCTGGCCCTTCTCGTTGCCGACGACAACGATGGCCCGGAAGCTCATCTTCTTACCGCCCTTGACGGTCTTGGAGACGCGGCGGATTTGCACCACGCGCTCCTGCCATTCGGAGTCACGCTCCTGGCCACGACGGCCACGGCGGTCGCCACCGCGACGGTCGCCACGGCCTTCGCCGCGACCACCACGGCGCTGGTCCTGCTGCTGACCTTCGGCCGCTGCGGGCACGTCAGCTGCCGCTGGCACGGCGTTGGACTGGGTGTTGTTGGTTTCGGTCATGGTGAGAGCAGGGATCAGAACTGAAGGCCCGCTTCCCGGGCGGCGTCAGCCAGGGCCTTGACACGGCCGTGGTAGAGGTTGCCGCCACGATCGAAGACCACCGATTGAATGCCCTTGGCAAGGGCACGCTTGGCGACCAGCTGACCGACTGCGACAGAAGCATCGCAGGTGGCGCCGATGGTGACGTTGCTGCGGAGCTCTTTATCGACGGTTGAGGCAGAGCAGAGGGTGCTCTGCGCAACGTCGTCGATGACTTGTGCGTAGATGTGGTTGTTGGAGCGGAACACAGCCAGGCGAGGACGCGCGGCGGTGCCGGAGAGATTGCGGCGCAGACGGCGGTGACGCTTTTGTGTCTGCTGCTTGCGGGAAAGGGTGGACATGGAAGTACTGGGTAAAAACGCTTAAGCAGACCTCACTTCTTACCGGTCTTACCGGCCTTGCGGAGGATGCGTTCGCCCGCGTACTTGATGCCCTTGCCCTTGTAAGGCTCGGGGGGACGGATGGCGCGAACTTTGGCCGCTTCGTTGCCCACCAGCTCCTTGTCGGGGCCGGAGACAATCACGGTGGTGTTGCCGTCGACGGCGAAGGTCACGCCCTCGGGGGCGATCATTTCGACCTGGTGGCTGTAACCAGCGCTGACGACGAGCTTCTTGCCCTGAACGGCGGCGCGGTAACCCACACCGACGATCTCGAGCTTGCGGGTGAAGCCCTGGCTGACACCCTCGACCATGTTGGCCACGAGGGTCCGGCACAGACCGTGGCGCTCACGGGAGCGACGGCTGGTGCTGGAGGGGGAGACCACAAGGGTGCTGCCGTCCTGAGCAATGGCCACGCCCTCAGGCAGGGTGCGGCTCAGTTCGCCCTTAGGGCCTTTGACTTTGACGTCAAGGCCGTTGAGGCTGACGGTGACGCCGCCCGGAACGGGAATCGGCGATTTACCAATACGAGACATGAATCAATCCCCCTAATCAGTAGACGTAAGCGAGCACTTCGCCACCGACGCCCTGCTTGCGGGCGTCGCGGTCGCTCATCACACCCTTGGAGGTGGAGATGATGGCCACGCCGAGACCGCCCAGGACTTTGGGGAGCTGACGAGTGTTCTTGTAGACGCGCAGGCCAGGCTTGCTGACTCGCTGCACGGTGCGGATGATCGGCTGGCGATGCTTGCCGCTGTACTTGAGTTCCAGCACCAGGTGCTTCATCACGCCTTCACCTTCTTCGGTGATCTCGGCGATGAAACCTTCCTGTTGCAGCACCTTGGCGATGCTCTGGGCCATGCGCGAGGCAGGCACCTTGGTGGATTGATGACGTTTCTCACTCGCATTGCGAATGCGGGTGAGCATGTCGGAAATCGGGTCGTGATTAGCCATAGGTCGGGTCCGAAGAGGGCTCAGTTGCTGCGGAACGGCATTCCCATCTCGCGGAGGAGGGCCCGGCCCTCTTCGTCGTTACGGGCAGTGGTCACGATGGTGATGTCCATGCCCCGGATGGCATCGATCTTGTCGAAAGAGATCTCGGGAAAAATGATCTGCTCCTTCACCCCGAGGGTGTAGTTGCCACGACCGTCGAAGCTCTTCTCGCTCACACCGCGGAAGTCGCGGATGCGGGGGAGAGCCAGGTTGATGAGACGCTCGAGGAACGCATACATGCGGTCACCGCGGAGGGTGACGGCCACGCCAATCGGCATGCCCTGACGGATTTTGAAGCCAGCGATGGCCTTCTTGGCGCGGGTCACAACCACCTTTTGACCGGTGATGGTGGCCAGCTCCTCGATCGAGGCCTCAAGGGCCTTGGCGTTGGCTGCGGCTTCGCCGAGACCCCGGTTGACGGTGACTTTCACCACCTTGGGGACTTCGTGAATGTTCGAGAGACTGAGATCCTTAAGCAACTTGGGCTGGATCTTCTCCCGATAGTTCTGTTTAAGGGACATGACGGGGAAAGGAGATGCGCTTCTGGGCTTGGTCAGAAGGCGGACAAGGTCGATGTAAGAGAGATCAGTCGAGGATCTCGCCGGTTTTCTTGAGGCGGCGCTTCTTGGTGCCGTCCTTCTCCACCACGATTTCCACGCGGCTGGCCACCTTCTTATCGGTGGAATACAGCATCACGTTGGAAGCGTGCAGGGAGGCCTCTTCGGTCACGATGCGACCGGTTTCGCCTTCCTGGGTGGGCTTCATGTGACGGGTGCGCAGGTTGATGCCCTGCACAACCACGCGGTTCTCATAGGGAAGGGTGCGCAGGACCTCACCGGTCTTGCCCTTGTCCTTACCGCTGATCACCTGGACGGTGTCGCCCTTCTTGATGCGCATTTTGGCGCGCACCTGAACTTTGGCTTTAGGGGTGGCAGTCGCCATCTCAGATCACCTCCGGAGCGAGGGACACAATCTTGGTGAAGTTGCGGTCACGCAGTTCGCGAGCCACAGGACCGAAGACGCGGGTTCCCTTGGGGTTGTTGTCAGTGCCGAGGATCACGGCAGCGTTGTCGTCAAAACGGATCGAGTTGCCGTTGACGCGACGCATGGTGGCTTTGGTGCGAACCACCACAGCCTTGACCACGTCGGACTTTTTCACGCCCATGTTGGGCATGGCGTCCTTGACGGCGGCCACGATCACGTCGCCCACGTGGGCGTAGCGACGGTTGGTGCCCAGCACGCGGATGCACTGGATGCGCTTGGCGCCGCTGTTGTCAGCGACGTTGAGGAACGTTTCCTGTTGAATCATCGGGAGGTCTCCTCAGCTGGCGCTGCTGTTGTTCAGCACCTCGGCCACGGACCAACGCTTGGTGCGGCTGAGGGGACGGGTTTCGGTGATGCGGACGCGGTCACCCACCTTGCAGGTGTTGGCCTCATCGTGCGCCTTGTAGCGCTTGGTGCGGCTCACCGTCTTTTGATAGATGGGGTGGGGGAAGCGGTTTTCCACCGCCACCACCACGGTTTTATCCATCTTGTCGCTGACGACGGTGCCGACCCTTTCCTTGGTTGCCATAACGGTTACTTAGGGGATCAGGAAGCGGCGGAGCTCTTGCGCTCCGTTTGCACCGTCAGCAGCTGGGCCAGCTTGATGCGGGCGGCCTTGAAGCGGTGCGGGTTCTCGAGACGGCGGGTGGCCTGCTCGAAACGAAGGGTGAACAGTTCGCGACGGGTGTCGTCGATCTGCGTGGTGATGTCGCCGTCGGAAAGCTTGCGCACCTCGGCGATGTCGGGACGGGCCATGGTCAGGACTCCACGGTGGTGGCGGCCGCGGCGGCAGCCTGGTCAGCTTCCTGATCCGCCAGGGTCAGGAACTTGGTCTTCACGGGCAGCTTGTACTGCGCCAGGCGCATGGCCTCTTTGGCGATCTCGGGGGTGATTTCGTCACCGCCCATCTCGAAGAGAATGCGGCCGGGCTTGATCACAGCCACCCAGAACTCCGGGTTGCCCTTACCGGAACCCATCCGGGTCTCGGCGGGGCGCATGGTCACCGGCTTGTCGGGGAAGATCCGGATCCAGATCTTTCCGCCCCGCTTGACGTAGCGGGTCATGGCACGGCGGCTGGCCTCAATCTGGCGGGAGGTGATCCACCCGCACTCTTGGGCCTGCAGAGCGAACTGACCGAAGGCGATGGTGTTGCCACGGGTGGCGACACCGCGCATGCGGCCGCGCTGCTGCTTACGGAATTTGACGCGTCTTGGACTCAGCATGGTTCAGGCCTCCTGATCACTCTTCGTTCGAACGGTCTTCGAACTGTTGGGGCCGGCGGCTAGCGCGGCGCTTGGGCGCAGCACCCACGGGCACCTTGTCCTGAGTGCCGGGAAGCACTTCCCCTTTGAAGACCCAAACCTTGATGCCCAGCACCCCGTAGGTGGTGGTGGCCACTTTGGTTGCGTAGTCGATGTCGGCGCGGAGGGTGTGCAGGGGCACCCGACCTTCACGGCTCCACTCGGTACGGGCAATTTCTGCACCGTTGAGGCGGCCGCTGACCTGAAGCTTCATGCCCAGGACACCAGCGCGCTGAGCACGCTGGATGGCCATACGCATGACGCGACGGAAGGCAACACGCTTCTCGAGCTGTTGAGCGATGTACTCAGCCAGCAGGAAGGCGTCAGCGTCAACGCGCTCCACTTCCACCACGTTGATCCGCACCTGACGGGCGGAGTCACCAATGGTTTTTTGGATGCCGCTGCGCAGCTCTTCAATGCCGCTGCCCTGGCGGCCGACGAGAACGCCGGGGCGGGCAGTTTTGAGCTCAACCTCAAGCTGATCGGCCTTGCGGGCGATCACAACGTCGCTGATGCCAGCGGCGCCGTACTTCTTGTGGATGAACTTACGGATCTGATCGTCTTCCTTCAGGAGAGACGGATAGGTCTTGCTGGGGGCGTACCAGCGGGACCGGTGTTCCTGGGTGATCCCCAGGCGCAAGCCGGTTGGATGGATCTTGTGTCCCATCGATCGGTGTCCTCGGGGGTCAGGCGGCAGGAGCCACAGCAATGCTGATGTGGCAAGTCTTTTTCTGGATCGCGTAGGCGCGACCCTGGGCACGGGGGCGATAACGCTTCATCACCGGACCCATGTCAGCCGTAGCGACAGAGATCACGAGAGAGGCGGGATCGAGACCCAGGTTGTGCTCGGCGTTGGCCACAGCGCTGCGCAGGACCTTGGTGATCGGTCCGGTGGAGCGGTAGGGCATGAACTCGAGCATGATCAGCGCGTCGCGATAGCTGCGACCGCGGATCTGGTCGAGAACCCGGCGAACCTTGGACACGGAACCGCGGATATAGCGGCCGTGTGCCTGGGCAGTCGTGGATGAGGTGTTTGCCATGTCCTCAGCGGCCTCCTTTCTTGTCCTTGATGTGGCCGCGGAAGTTGCGCGTTGGCGCAAATTCCCCCAGCTTGTGGCCCACCATCTGCTCCGTCACGTAGACGGGCACATGGGCCTTGCCGTTGTGCACGGCAATGGTGTGGCCGATCATCATCGGCAGGATCGTGGAAGCACGTGACCAGGTCTTGATCACGGACTTGTCATCGGCGGCGTTCTGCTTTTCAACCTTCCGCAGAAGGCTGTCGGCAATGAACGGACCTTTTTTGAGTGAACGTCCCATAGCGGTTTAAACGAACAGCAAAGCGGTGAGGTTGATCAGGAATCGCGTCCGCCACGGCTCCGCTTGGAGGTGCGGCGACGTTTCCGGAGCACAAACCGATTGCTGGGTTTGTTCCGCTTGCGGGTCTTGAGGCCCAGTGCAGGCTTACCCCAAGGAGTGACAGGGCCAGAACGGCCGATCGGAGCGCGGCCCTCGCCACCACCGTGGGGGTGATCGCAGGGGTTCATCACGCTGCCTCGGACCTGGGGGCGACGACCCAGCCAGCGGCGACGGCCGGCCTTGCCCAGGCTGGTGTTCCGAACCTCAGCGTTACCCACTTCGCCGAGGGTGGCGTAGCACTCACGACGGACCAGGCGCACCTCGGTGGAGGGCAGCTTGAGGGCGACGTAGTCACCTTCCTTGGCCATCACTTGAGCGCTGGCACCAGCGGTACGAACCATCTGGCCACCGCGACCGGCGTAGAGCTCAACGCAGTGAACGCTGGAGCCCAGGGGGATCGCCGAGAGGGGCAGGGCATTGCCGGTCTCGATCGGAGCATCGGGGCCGGAGACCACGGTGGAGCCCACGGTCACGCCAGCCGGAGCCAGGATGTAGCGCTTCTCGCCATCGGCGTAGAAGAGCAAAGCCAGGCGGGCGTTGCGGTGGGGGTCGTAGTGGATCGCTGCCACCTTGGCGACCACACCATGCTTATTGCGGCGGAAGTCGACCAGGCGATAGAGGCGCTTGTGGCCACCACCGCGATGGCGGCAGGTGATCACACCGCGGTTGTTGCGACCTTTGCGTTGGTGCTTGGCCACCACCAGGCCCCGTTCGCGACCACGACCGGTGACTTCAGCGAAATCGCTGGCGACACGGGTACGGGTGCCGGGGGTGATGGGGCGGTACTTACGGATTCCCATAGTTCTTCAGACCCCTCAGGCTTCAGGGAACAGCTGGATGGCATTGCCATCGGCAAGGCGAACCACAGCCTTCTTCACCTGGGCACGCTTGCCGGCGAATCGGCCCACGCGGCGGGAGCGGCGAGGGGGGTTCATGGTGCTCACACCAACGACTTTGACGTCGAACAGTTGTTCAACGGCAGCCTTGATGTCGGGCTTGGCAGCCCGATGGTCCACCTCAAAGGTGTACTGATTGAGCTCGATGGCGCGGGTGGCCTTCTCAGTAATCAGGGGCCGACGGATCACATCCGCCAGGCGACCTTGAAAGCGTTCAGTCATCGCCGTAGACCTCCTGAATCTTCGCGAGTGCTTCCTCGCTCACCACCAAGGAATTGGCGTGGAGCAGGTCGAACACGTTGAGCTGATCTGCGGCGATCAGCTTCACCTTTTCGAGGTTGCGCACCGAGCGGCGCACCACCTCGCTGGGGGCATCCAGCACCACCAGCACCTTGGAGCCAGCGGCGATGCCGAAGCGGCTCAGGGCAGCGGTGATTTCTTTGGTCTTCGGGGTTTCAAGACCCGAAGCAAAGCCCTTCACCACAGTGATGTCAGCGGCGCGGCTCATCAGCGCAGTGCGCAGAGCCAGGCGACGCTCCTTGCGGTTCATCGCAAGGTTGTAGGTGCGGGGCTTCGGCCCGAACACCACACCACCGCCGGGACGCAGGGGGGTCCGGATCGAACCCTGACGGGCGCGACCGGTGCCCTTCTGCTTGTAGGGCTTGCGGCCACCGCCGGCCACCTCAGCGCGGGTGAGGGTGCTGGCCGTGCCCTGACGGGCATGGGCGAGCTGACGCACCACAGCGCGGTGCACCAGATCGTTAGCGGAGCTTTCCTTAGCGACTTTCAGGTCAAGGCTGGCCTTGCCGGCCTCTTTGCCTTGCCAGTCGCGAACAACACAGTTAGCCATCTCTGTCCTCCTCAGTTCGCGGCTTTGGCGCCCACCCGCTTAGCGGGGAGGATGTTCAGCAGGGCTCCGGGCTTACCGGGAACCGAGCCTTTCACCACGAGCAGGTTGCGCTCAGCATCCACCTTGAGGATGGTGAGGCCGCGGGTGGTGATTTGCTTGCCGCCGTAGCGACCAGCCATGCGCTTGCCGGGGTACACGCGGCCGGGGGTCGTACCCGCACCGGTGGAGCCAGGCTCGCGGTGGTTCTTCGAACCGTGGGTCATGGGACCGCGGCTGAAGCCGTGGCGCTTCTGGTAACCAGCGAAACCACGACCGATGGTGTCGCCGCTCACATCGACCTTCTGGCCCGCCTCAAAGGCGGCCACGGTGACGTCACCACCGAGTTCCAGACCGTCGACGGAGTCAACGCGGTATTCCTTCAGGTGGCGCAGCAGCTCGTCGCCCGACTTAGCCAGGTGGCCCTTAGCGGGCTTGCTGACGAGCTTTTCGCGGATATCACCGAAGCCCAGCTGAACGGCGGTGTAGCCGTCGGTGCTGTCGGTTTTGAGTTGGGTAATGCGGCAAGGACCTGCCTCGATCACGGTGACCGGGATGGCCCTGCCTTCGTCGTCGAAGAACTGGGACATGCCCAGTTTCTTCCCAAGAATGCCGATGGACATAAGGAGGGAGATACGCCAGCTGGACCACCACTCACAGGGAGTGGCGTGACTGAATCGAGTGGCGCAAGAAACCGATGGAGCTGAAATTTCCGGTTAACCCGGAACTGCAGTGGACCAATGCGGCGGAGCTAGCGACTCGAATCAGTGGGGGCTGGGACTTGCTCAGAAGAAGAAGCCAAAGGCGTCTTCAAGGTTGAGCAGTATCCCGGCGACTCAGAAGAGCCACACGGGCCCGGGAAGGCCGCCACCACTGGCGACCTTGTGCATTGCCCTGGAGGCCCGGCTAGCGGACGGGCACAGTTGCAATTGCACAAGCGAACACCATACCCCAGCGCATAACACCCTTCCCCTGCGATCAGCTGCCAGACTTCCGCAAGCGCTGATCCGCCCCCATGCCCCTGCTGCTCACCGGCCGCGGTTTCCGCCAGGAGCTGGAGCGGGCGGGCGCCTTGGCCCTCTACGCACCATTAGAAGGTGGCGCCGAGACCAGGCTGCTGCGCCGGATGCGCGCCGCTGGCTACCGGGCCCAGCTCACCTCCGCACGCGGCCTGGGGGATCCAGAAGCCTTCCTTCTGCAGTCCCACGGCGTGCGTCCTCCCCACCTCGGGCACCAAAGCGTTGGCCGCGGCGCGGCCGTTGGCGAGGTGCAAATGGCCACCCCACAACTGGGACACCTCTTTGAGGGCGACGCCCCTGTGCTGCTTTGGCTGCTGGAGGGGCAGGTCCTCTCCACCGCTGAGCTCGAGTCGCTGATCAACCTGACCCAACGGGAGCCCCGCCTGAAGATCGTCGTGGAGATGGGCGGCGCCCGTGCCCTGCGATGGCAGCCCCTGAGCTCCGTGCTGACCGCAACCGTTTGACCCCAGAGGCGGCCCTTCAAAACGGCCGCTGGGTCAAATTGATCTGCGGCGCCGGGAATCAAGACCTGGCGGCCATCGAAGACCTCTGCGCGCTCTACACCGCAGCGGGCATCCACTGCATCGACATTGCCGCCGATACGGGCGTTGCGGAGGCCGCCAGGCGCGGCGTGGACTGGGCTGTGGCCCGGGGTGCCCAGCGCCCCTGGCTGATGGTCAGCCTCAGCGACGGCGCCGACCCCCACTTCCGCAAGGCCAGCTTTGACCCCAGCCGCTGTCCCAGCGACTGCCCCAGGCCCTGCCAAAAGGTCTGCCCGGCCTTGGCCATTGGCGATCACGGCGGCGTCCAGGCTGAGCGCTGCTATGGCTGTGGGCGCTGCCTGCCCGCCTGCCCCCTGGGCCTGATCGATGAACAGCAGCAGTGGCTCAGCGCCGAAGCGGTCCCCGAACTCCTCCGAAGCATCAACCCGGATGCGGTTGAACTGCACACCCAGGCGGGACGGCAGAGCGCCTTCGAAGCCCGCCTGAGCCAGCTCAAGGCCAGCGGTGTGCCCCTTCAGCGCCTGGCGATCAGCTGCGGACTCGAGCGGGGCGCCGGCAGCCAGGAGACCACACCCCTGAGTAGCCGGGAGCTCGCCAGGGAGCTCTGGCAGCGCTTTGGCGCCCTGCGCCAGGCGGGCTACCGGCCGCTCTGGCAGCTCGATGGTCGTCCCATGAGCGGGGATGTCGGAGTGGGGACCGCCCGCTCCGCCGTGAAATTGCTGGAGGCGATCGCCCCCTGGGCACCGCCAGGCCCGCTGCAACTGGCCGGGGGAACCAACGGCAAAACAATTGAGCTCCTGGGCCCCAGCCACCGGGCAGCCGGTGTTGCCTTTGGCGGGATGGCCCGCAGCCTGCTGCAACCCTGGCTGCAGGAAGCCGATGAGCGCGGGCAGCCCCTGAGGGACATTCCCGAGCTCGAAGCGATCGCCAGCACCAGCGTGATCGCCCTCATCCAACCCTGGCTGGAGCGCTAATCGCTAGAACGCCCCCATGGCTTCAGCACCGATCAGCCCGCAACGCATCACGGACGACCTCGATCGCCTGCTCGAGGTCTTGCCCGAGGCCGTGCGCAGTGCCCTGGGCTCAGCTGAAGCCCGTGAGCAATTGCTTGAGGTCGTCCTCGATCTCGGCCGGATCCCTGAGGCCCGTTACCCGGGACGTGCCGTCCCCCTTGGGGCGAACCCGATTGAGCGCAGCGACCTGGCGGCGGTGGTCGAACAACTCGGAACCTTTGGAGGCGACAACCGAGCGGGCATCGAGCGGACCCTGCACCGCATCAGCGCCATTCGCAACCGCAGCGGCGACGTCGTCGGCCTGACCTGCCGGGTCGGCCGAGCGGTCTTCGGCACCGTGGCCATGGTCCGGGACCTGATGGATTCCGGTCAGTCGCTCCTGCTGATGGGGCGCCCAGGCGTCGGCAAAACAACCGCCCTTCGAGAGATTGCGCGAGTTCTGGCCGATGAGCTGGACAAGCGGGTGGTCGTGATCGACACCAGCAACGAAATTGCAGGCGACGGGGACATCCCTCACCCCGCCATCGGCCGGGCCCGGCGCATGCAAGTCACCCGGCCGGAGCTGCAGCACCAGGTGATGATCGAGGCGGTGGAGAACCACATGCCCGAGGTCATCGTGATCGATGAGATCGGCACGGAGCTGGAGGCCCAGGCGGCGCGCACCATCGCCGAGAGGGGCGTGATGCTGGTGGCCACGGCCCACGGCAACGAGCTCGCCAATCTGGTCAAAAACCCCACCCTCAGCGACCTGGTGGGGGGCATCGAATCCGTCACCCTCGGCGACGAGGAGGCCCGGCGGCGACGGACGCAAAAGACCGTCCTCGAGCGCGCCGCCGAACCCACCTTCCCCATGGCGGTGGAAATGCACAGCCGCGACCGCTGGCTCGTGCATCGCGACGTCGCCCGCACCGTGGACCTCCTGCTACGCGGTCAACTGCCGCGGCCCCAGGTCCGGCAGCTCGATGACCAGGGGCGCTTGCAGCTGAGTGAGCCGCTGGCGCCCAAGGCCAGCCCCCGGCCGTCCCCCGCCGCCGCACCGGTTCGGCGCATCCAGGAACCAGCTGGAGTCTCAGCGCAGCCCAACCTCGCCCTGCGTCCCCTCCCGGATCCGGAAGCGAGCCCGCCAACCGAGACGCCAAGCGCACCCCTGCATCTGTTCAATGCAGGGCTGAGCGAACCCCTGATTGACCAGGCCATCCGCAGCCGGCGTCTCCCCGTGCAATTGGTCGAAGCGGTGGAGGAGGCCGACGTCGTTCTGGCGGCGCGGCAACAACTGGGCCAGCGCCCTGAGCTGCGCCGGCGAGCCCAGGATGCAGGCCTGCCGATCCTTGTGATCAAGGCCGACACCCTGCCCCAGATTCAACGGGGCCTGGAGAGGCTGCTGCAGCGCCGAGAGGATCGCCCAGAGGCCACCAATGCCGCGGCACGCCCCGCAGCCGCCAGCTCCAGAGACGATGCGCTCGAAGCCCTCGAGGAATGCCGCCTGGCCGTCGAGCAGGTCGTCCTGCCCCAGGGGCAGCCGGTGGAGTTACTGCCCCGCACCGAGGCCATCCGGCGGATGCAAGCGGAACTGGCGGCCCGCTACCAACTGACTTCCGCCGAGTTCGGCAGTGGCAGCCAGCTGCGCCTACGGCTCTTCCCCCGCTGAGCCACTCGGCCGAGATGGCCCAGTGAGATTGACGAAGGTCGACCCGTTGTGGGTAACTATCTGAGTGCTGATGACACCGCCAGTTCCTGGGGGTTCGCAAGCAGCGCGTTGGGCCGTCGCCAAGTGGTAAGGCAGCGGGTTTTGGTCCCGCCATTCCTAGGTTCGAATCCTAGCGGCCCAGTTTCACAAGATCCAAGCCACCGCAAGGGCTTTGGAGCGTCATGAGCCTCCAACCACTGCTGGTCTTTGACTTTGATGGCGTCCTGGTCGACGGGATGCGCGAGTACTGGTGGAGCGCCCGCAGGGCCGCCCAATTCCTGGCGCCCGAGTGCCACCTGCCGGAAGGGGCTCCGGAGGCCTTCGGCGCCCTCAGACCACTGATCCACAAGGGCTGGGAGATGGTCCTCGTGGCCCTGGAGCTCTCCCGCAGCGATCTCGACGTCGGCCACTACGTCAGCGCCTACGAAGAGCACACGCAAACGGCTCTGGCGCGCTGGGGCTTTTCAGCGGAGCAGCTCCAAAGCGCCCTGGAGGACCTCCGCAGCGAAGCGATCCAGCAGGACCCCAGCGGCTGGAGGGCATTGCACAGCCCCTATCCAGGCATCCCCGAGCGACTGCGGGCCCTGGAGAGCGAAGGCAGCCCCTGGCTGGTGCTGACCACCAAAGGTGGGAACTTTGCTCGGGAGCTGCTCACGGGCTACGGCCTGCATCCCCAGGCGGTCTACGGCCACGAACAAGGGAGCAAGCCAGAGGTTCTGCTGCGACTCAGGGAGCAGGGCCGCCCCCTCTGGTTTGTCGAGGACCGGCGGGTCACCCTGGAAACCGTGCGCCGCACACCGGGGCTAGAGGCGGTGCGCTGCTTTCTGGTCTCCTGGGGCTACCTGGGCCCCCACGACCGCGAACAACTGCCCGAGGGCATCCAACTGCTGGAGCCCCAGCGCTTTGCCGGGCCCTTGGCGAGCTGGCCCTGAGCCGCTAGGGTACGCCTGTACTACAGGCCAGGGTTCGCTCCGGTGAAACACCTGGCGCCTGGGGTGGCACTTCTTTCACAGAGGTCGCCCAGGATGGCTCCACCGAACTGGCCTACCCGCTGCGCGGCCGCTCCTTCAACCCTTTCGCGATATGCCTGCTGACGACAAGAGCACCAGCGCCAAAAGTCCTGAGCGGGACAAGGCCCTTGGCCTCGTTCTGAACCAAATCGAGCGCAACTTCGGCAAGGGCTCGATCATGCGCCTGGGGGATGCCTCCCGCATGCGGATCGAGACCACCCCCACCGGCGCCCTGACCCTCGACCTCGCCCTCGGCGGTGGCTACCCGAAGGGACGGGTTGTTGAGGTCTATGGCCCGGAGAGCTCTGGTAAGACGACCCTCACCCTGCACGCCATCGCTGAAGTGCAGCGCCGCGGAGGCGTAGCCGCCTTCGTCGACGCCGAGCACGCCCTGGACCCCGTCTATGCCGCGGCCCTGGGCGTCGACATCGAGAACCTGCTGGTCTCCCAGCCGGACACCGGCGAGATGGCCCTGGAGATCGTTGATCAACTGGTGCGCTCCGCAGCCGTCGACATCGTCGTGGTGGACTCAGTGGCAGCGCTGACGCCCCGCTCGGAAATCGAGGGCGAGATGGGGGACCTCGCCGTCGGCAGCCAGGCCCGCCTGATGAGCCAGGCGATGCGCAAAATCACCGGCAACATCGGCAAGTCCGGTTGCACCGTGATCTTCCTGAACCAGCTCCGCCAAAAGATTGGCGTGACCTACGGCAACCCTGAGACCACCACCGGCGGTAACGCCCTGAAGTTCTACGCCTCAGTCCGCCTCGACATCCGCCGCATCCAGACCCTCAAGCGGGGCACCGAAGAATTCGGGATCCGCGCCAAGGTGAAAGTGGCCAAAAACAAAGTGGCCCCGCCCTTCCGGATCGCGGAATTCGACATCCTCTTCGGCCGTGGAATCAGCACCGTGGGCTGCCTGCTCGATCTCGCCGAAGAGCACGGTGTCGTTGTTCGCAAAGGCGCTTGGTACAGCTACGAAGGCGACAACATCGGCCAAGGGCGCGATAACACCATCACCTGGCTCGAGCAGAACAGCACCGAGAAAGAGGCCATTGAAGTGAAGGTGCGTCAAAAACTCAGCGAAACCACCGACTCGCTGAAGCCCGTCGCCACCGCCGCTGCCAAGTTGGCCGCCGCTGGAAGCGCCAGCGCCGACAAGGACCAGGCCCTACCCGCCGCCAGCTAAGGCCTCCAGGCACAACAAAGCCCCCGGGTGAATCACCCGGGGGCTTTTTGCTGGTTGGCTCGGGCCTAAGAAACCGGCGCCGCGGCCACCGAAGGCTGAGCGAGGGCGCGGAGGTTGGCGCTCAGGCGCTCCAGCTCCTGAATGGCCTCAGCACCCTCAAGCTTCACCAGCTCATGGCCGTTGCGGGACTCCACCCAGCTGATGCCGAAATCCGAAACCAAAAAGCGCACCATGTGCTCATCGCCCAAGCTGGCGACGAAGGATGCGCCGTGGCCGTCCTGACCATCGCCGCAGACATAGCAAGTGGCGGCAATTCCCTGACGCTGCAGACCCTCAGCAAGAGCACGCAGGCTCATCACCAAGTCCTCAACAACGGAGCGGTACTGCTCAGCTAGGCGCGCGAACATGACCGCCGCAACTCAAGAATAAATCGATCCTAATCTTTTCTTCAGATTTGCGCGAGCAAGGATGTTCGCCCCCTGACGATTAACCGTCGGCCAGGGTCCACCAGCCCAAGGCGGGGCCGAGGAAGCGCACCGTCAGCCAGAAGAGCACCAGTGCACCAATGCCGATCCAGGCGCCACGGGTGGTGACGGAGACGAACTGCTCACCCTGGCGCTGGGTCAAGGGCAGCCAAGGAGCCAGACGCGGTGAGGTGTCCTTGGCCTTCTCGCTCTTCTTCTCGCGGGGGGGCAGACCCTGTTCCGAGCGACGCTTGGCCTCTCCCATTGCTGCTGTGCTGCGCGGCGCGGTCAGGCTACGGGGACTAGGCCACTTACGGGTTGGGGAGCAGTCGATGCAGGGCCACCCAGGGCTCCAGGGCCTCGAGCACCTGACGGCCCCAACCCCGGCGCCTCAAGCGGCCGTCAAGGACGGCCAGACGACCGCCGTTGCGCCGTAAACCAGCAATCGAGCGCTGCAGTCGGCCCAGGGCTTCAGGCAGCAGCAGCTCCCGGAACCAATCACGACCCTGCAGCCGCAGAGCCGCCACCCGAGCCGCCGTGAGCGGGTCCTCCAGGCTCGAGATGGGCAGGGTGGCCGCGATCAGCTGACAGGGCAACGGCAATCGCTGTTGATGCTCAAGCCACCAACTCCAGCTGCAGCAGAGGACGCCATTGGCCTCAGGAGCAGTGAGCTCATGGCCCACTCGACTGCCGAATTCCGCCGCCAAGGCACTGGTCAGTCCCAGCCTCAACCCCTCGTCATCAAGCACAACCACCGTCAGGCCGGCCTGCCCCAAGACCAAGCGGCGGCACTGATCCAGCAGATGGCTGGGGTAGTGGGGAGCATTCGGCAGGGCCTGCCCCTGGGGAGCAAACAGGGGCAAGGGATCCAGCAGGGGCGGATCCGCGAGGCTCACCTCCACCTGGGGCTCAATCCCGAGTCCTGAAGGGGCCGGTTGCGGCCAGGGGCCAACCACCACCAAGCCACGGCCGCTGAGGAGCCCGGGCATCACGGTGCAGGGATCCAGGGGCTGGCGATGCAGGGTCCACTGCAGCAGGGTTGGATTGACCGAGGCCCAACTGGTCCAGTCCTCGCCCGCCACCGCAAGCCACTGGGGCCAGGGCTCCGGCAGGGGAGACAGGACCCCCAGCAACTGCCGCAAGGGGGCCTCATCATCTGGAGTGATGGGAACCCGCTGATGGGGACCGCAGGGCCGGGCCAACAGCCGGCGACTCAAGCGTTCATGCAGCTGCAGCAGGCTGGGGGCAGCGGCGGGAAGGCTGCGGCGCAACTGCTCCCAGTGCTCCGTTTCAATCACCACCTCCAGGGCCTGCCGCAGCAGCGGCTGCAGCAGCTCCCCCTCCGGGACCACAAGCTGGCGGTCCGCCAGTTGACCGCTGCGCCAGGCCGCCACCAGGGCGTCGTGCTGCAGCAGCCAGAGCGGTGCCGACTCCGGTGCCGTCGTGCCCTCCCAGCAGGGGAGGTTCAAGCCAACGGCCTGGAGCCGGGGCAACTCCACCGTCAACAGACGCTGGCGCAGGGCCGGGCTGACCACCAACGCCACGGGGCTGTTGTTGAGAGCCAAGGGCACCAACAGGCCCAGCAGCCAGCTGGGATCACTGCCGGGGGCCAGACGCACCAAGGTCTGATCCGAGCGCCGCAGGCTGCGGGCCACCAACCGGCTCAAGGTGAGGTGGTGGGGCCAGCGGGTTTCCCCCTCCAGGCGGAGGAGCGCCTTGAGCTGTTGGTGGGCCTTGGCTTCCAACATCGGGGAATCGTAGGAAGCTGGGACGAGACAACTGTTCAGCGATGACAACCCACTGGCGAGAGCGACCCATCGGGATCGTGGGCCTGGGGTTGATCGGCGGATCCCTGGGCCTGGATCTGCAAGCCCAGGGACTCGAGGTCCGGGCCTTGGTCCATCGCCGCAGCACCGCCGAGCGGGCCCAGGAGCGGGGGCTGGCCCAGAGGATCGACACCGATCCGGCGGTGTTGCAGGACTGCGGTTTGGTGATCCTGGCCTTGCCCTTGGATCGCCTGCTGGAACCAGACCCCAGCCTGGTGGCGGCCCTGCCGGCCGACGCCGTGATCACGGATGTGGGATCGGTCAAGCAACCGATCCAGGAGCGCTGGGCATCGCTGCACCGGCGCTTCGTGCCGAGCCATCCGATGGCGGGGACGGCCCAAGCCGGGGTGGAAGCGGGCCTTGCCGGTCTCTTTCAAGGGCGTCCCTGGGTTGCCACCCCCACAGCCGAGACCGATCCAGAGGCGCTGACGGCGGTGCGCGGCCTGGCGGAGAGCATCGGCGCCCACTGGCTGGAGTGCCCCGCCGCGGCCCATGACCAGGCCGTAGCCCTGATCTCCCACATGCCGGTCCTCGTCAGTGCTGCACTGCTGCAGAGCGCCGATCAAGGCGGAACCGCGGCCCCAGCCCTCGTGCGGGCCCTGGCCTCCAGCGGCTTCGCCGACACCAGCCGCATCGGCGGCGGCAATCCCGAACTGGGCACCTTGATGGCGCGCACCAACCGCGCCGCCGTCCTCAGCGCCTTGGAGCAGTACCAACGGCAACTGCAACAGCTGCAGAGCTTGGTGGAGGGAGAGCAGTGGGAGGCCCTGCAGCAGGAGCTGGTGCACTGCCAGGCCCTGCGACCTGAATTCCTCTAGCTGCTGAGCACCAGGGAGCGCCCCTTGCTCTGCAGTAACTGGCGGCAGGCCATCAAGGCCGAGAGGCTCACCCCAGCGGTGCCCTCACCGGGATAGATCGCGTCGCCGCAGAGCCAAAGCCCCGCCAGGGGAGTCCGGCTAGCCAAACCAAAGGGACCAAAGCGGCTCGGGTGCTGGCCCAGGCCACCGACAAAGCCGAAGGGTCGGCCCGTCCAGCCCGCAAACCCCCGCGGGGTAGCCAGCTCAGCATGGCGGTAGTCCTCCAGCCTCAGACCCAAGAAGGCCTCCAGCGCCGCCTGGATCCCCGCCATCGCCTGCTGTTTTTTGCGCTGGTACTCAGGCTCAGGCAGATCAAACCAAGGCTTAGCCGGGGTGAAGACACTCGCAATCAAGGTCGCCTGCCCCGCCGGGGCCCGTCCATCGCCCTCGGCGCTGAAGGAGAGAAAGACACTGCCGGGGTCCTGCCAATCCAGCTGGGCATGCAGCCCCAGTCCCTTGGGCAGGCGATCGCGATCCACCGCGGCATAGAGCACCAAGGCACCCGATGGATCCGGGAAGCCGGCGATGCGACGGCCATAGGCCGCTGGCAGGGACTCTCCGAGCAGAGCCGGCAAGGTCTGAGGCGGCAGCGCACAGACCACATCGGCCGCCTCCAGCGCAAAGGGCTTCTGGCCTGGCCCCTCACCGCTCAGCTGCCAACCACTGCCGCCAGGGCGCATCTGGCTCAGCCGATGGCGCAAGCGCAGGCTCCCCCCCCTGGCCTCCAGGACCTGCTCGAGGGCCTGGCAGAGCTGCTGCATCGAGCCGTGGAGGTGCCAAAGCCCAAGCGGCTCCTGGGCCATCGCCAACACCGTGGCCCCGTAGAGGGCCGCCGTCTGGTCGGCGGGCTCCTGGGAATAGAGGCGCAGCTGAAGATCCAAGAAGCGCCGCAGGCGCGCATCCCCCGCGCAGCCGCTGAGCACCAGCAAATCGGCAACCGTGGCGGTCGTGAACAGGCCACTGGCCAAGGTGCCGGCCCCCAGGGCCCCCAGCAGTTGGCGCAGATCCCAAAGCGTGCGCGGCGGAAGCACCGGATCACGGGCGGCGAAGGCCCAATTGCTGCTGTGCAACAGGGCACAGAGGGCCCAAAACCGTTCACTTCCTGGGAACTGGCGCTCGCGCTCCTGGCGCCAACGCTCGGGATCCCGCCAGAGGTGCACCGGTTCCTCAGCGGTGCTGAGCTGCACGCTGCAGCCGGGATTCAAGGGAGTGGCCTCGGGCAGAGGGACACCGAAATGGGCCATCAGCCGCTGATGGATCCCCCCCGGCTCAAACCCCGCCACCTGGGTCGCCCCCACATCAAAGACGTAGGGACCACGGCGAAAGGTTCCAGCGCAGCCACCGGTCTGGCTGTGGGCCTCCAGCAACTCCACCTGCAGGCCTTCTGCGGCCAGCAGTGCGGCTGCGGTCAGGCCGGCAATGCCCCCTCCAACGACTGCAACATCACAGGATTTGCCCATCGCGGCATGCTGGCAGCGCCCCTCCCTCCACCGCGTCGTGGCCATCCCGCAGGCGTTCTCAGACTGGATCGAGGCCACCAGCGGGGCCCGGCTGCTGAAGCGCTCACCGGTGGGTGGAGGCTGCATCCACAGCGCCTGGCGGCTGGCCCTGGCCGATGGGCAGGAGCTCTTCGCCAAAACCAACCGCGCCGAACTGCTGCCGGTGCTCGAGGCTGAAGCCCAGGGGCTGGAGGCCCTGGCCAGGGCCATCGAGCAGGGGCAATCGAGCCTGCGCGTTCCGCGGCCCTGCGGCCTGGGCCTCGCCGGCGGCGAAGCCGTGTTGCTGCTGAACTGGCTGGAGCTCGGCACGCCAACGGATCCAGCCCAGGCCTGGGAGGCACTAGGGGCCGGACTGGCCCAGCTGCACCGGGGCAGCCTCATTGGCCATGACGGACGCTTCGGCTGGGAGCGCGACAACTTCATTGGCTCTGGCCCCCAAGCCAACCGCTGGGGAGAGACCTGGGGCGCGTTTTTTGCCGAGCAGCGCCTCAGGCCCCAGCTCAGCTGGGCGGCCGACTCAGGACACGCGCTTCCTGGAGCCGAGGCCCTGCTCGAGCGGGTACCGCTCTGGCTCGCGGAGCACCCAGCTGAGCCCTCCCTCGTCCACGGCGACCTCTGGAGCGGGAACGCTGCGCTACTTCAGGGCGGCGGCGGCGCCATCTTTGATCCGGCCGTCTACCGCGGGGACCGGGAGGTGGATCTAGCCATGGCCCAGCTCTTCGGCGGTTTCCCCCGCAGCTTCTTCCGCGGCTACGAACGGGAATGGCCCCTGGAAGCGGGCCACCAGCGGCGGGTCGAGCTCTACAACCTGTATCACCTGCTCAACCACGCCAATCTCTTTGGCGGTGGCTACTGGCAGCAAAGTGCCGCCAGCATCACCGCGCTCCTGCACACCTGGCCGTAAGGGACTGAGTCAGCCCAGGTATTCCTTGCGCAGACCCTGGACCTTGTTGATCACGGCGGTGCGCTTGTCGCTGGTGGTGAGGTTTTTCCAGCTCCACTGACCCACGACCACCAGGCCCAGCAGCTCCAGCAGACCAGGAACCACAGGCAGCAGGTTGATGGTGTCCAGCACGCCCTTGATCAGGACCTGGGCGACGATCACGATCACCAGAACGCCCACACCCTTACCGATGCGGCCCATCTGGTTCCAGTCCACCTTGTCCAGGGTCTCGTTGACCTTGGAGAGCACCTCGGTGTAGCGCTCGGTGAAATTCGCGCCGGCCTCTTCTGCAGCTGGAGTTGCCGATTCCTTCAGATCGTTGCTGTCGTCGGTCATCAGGATGGGCTTGGATTAAAAACCTCGACACAAGGTATCCGGGTGACTGCCCAAGCGCCAGACCAGTTGCGCGTTGATGGTCATTGGCTGATGGTTTTGGAGCGCACCCTCAACGCCGCCCTGCCGGAAGAGGGTTGTGCTCTCCTGCTGGGCAAAACCAAGGGCAAAAGCCTGGAGCTGCATCGGGTTTGGCCCTGCTGCAACCGCTGGGAACCGGCCCGGGAACGGGACCACCGCTTCCTGCTCGATCCCCGCGAGCAGCTGCTCGCGCAACGCTGGGCCCGGGAGCATGGGCTCCAGGTGATCGGTTCAGCCCACAGCCATCCCACCAGCGCCGCCATCCCGTCCCAAACCGACCGGGAGCTCTGCTTTGGGCCCACCTTGATGGTGATCGCCTCAGGCCTGGGCAACGAGCGCTGGCGGGCCTGGTGGCTGTCCGGGGATGACGACGCCTGCGAGCCCCGTGAATTGCCTTTGCGACAGGGGCTGGCCGCAGGGGACCAGCGTTTGGGAAAGTAGGGAGCTGGAAAGCGATCGGCACTCCATGCTTCCCCTTGACACCACCGGCATCGAGCTGAGCCCCGATGAGGTGGCCCGTTTTGCGCGCCACCTGATCCTGCCGGAAGTGGGCATGGAGGGTCAAAAGCGGCTCAAAGCCTCTTCTGTCCTCTGCGTGGGCACCGGCGGACTGGGCTCCCCTCTGCTCCTTTATCTGGCTGCGGCTGGCGTCGGCCGCATCGGCATCGTCGACTTCGACGTGGTGGATCACTCCAACCTGCAGCGCCAGGTGATCCACGGCACCAGCTGGGTCGGCAAACCCAAGATCGAATCGGCCAAGGCGCGAATCCTCGAGATCAACCCCCACTGCCAGGTCGATCTCTACGAGACGGCCCTCAGCAGCGAGAACGCCCTCGACATCGTTCGCCCCTACGACATCGTCTGCGACGGGACCGACAACTTCCCCACCCGCTACCTGGTGAACGACGCCTGCGTGCTGCTGGGCAAACCCAACGTCTACGGCTCGATCTTCCGCTTTGAAGGCCAGGCCACGGTGTTCAACCTGGATGCCGAAAGCCCCAACTACCGCGACCTCTTCCCTGAGCCCCCGCCGCCGGGCATGGTTCCCTCCTGCGCCGAGGGCGGCGTGGTGGGCGTTCTGCCCGGAATCATCGGCGTGATCCAGGCCACCGAGGCGGTGAAGATCATCACCGGCATCGGCACCACCCTCAGCGGGCGGCTGCTGCTGTTTGATGCCCTGGGCATGAAGTTCCGGGAGCTCAAGCTGCGCCCCAACCCGGAGCGCCCGGTGATCGACAAGCTGATCGACTACCAGGAGTTCTGCGGGGTCGGCGGCACCGCACCCGGCCAAGAGGAAGCCGGCTCCGTCGAAAGCATCAGCGTCAGCGAACTGAAGACCCTGCTGGATGGGGACACCTCCGGCATGGTGCTGATCGACGTGCGCAACCCGCCCGAAGCGGAGATTGCGGTCATCCCAGGAGCCGAGCTGATTCCCCTCGACCACATCGAGAACGGAACCGCCGTGGAGCGGATCAAGCAGCTGGCCGACGGCAAGCAGCTCTACGTCCACTGCAAGCTCGGGGGCCGCAGCGCCAAGGCCCTGATTGCCCTCAAGCGCCACGGCATTGAAGGCATCAACGTGGCCGGTGGCATCGATGCCTGGAGCCAAGAGGTGGACAGCTCAGTCCCCCGCTACTGATTGCAAGCCCTCAGCCCGGGGACTCCCCGGGCTTTTTTCATGGTCAGCGCTCAGTAATCCACGCCGCGCTTGAGGTCCACCCCACGTTCGGCGTAGTGCTTGTGGCAGACCATCTCGGAGTGGACGCTGGCCAAATCGAAGTAGGCCGGGGGGTGCTTGCAGCGTCCGGTCAGGATCACTTCAGTCTCAGCCGGCTTGCGCAGCAGGGTTTGCACGATCGGCTCCACCGGAATCAACTCCAGATCAACGGTGGGGTTGATCTCATCAAGGATCACGGTCTTGTAGAGACCACTGGAGATCGCCGCACGGGCGATTTCCCAAGCGCGCTCGGCCTCGACGTAATCAATCGGTTGCTGCTGACCGCGCCAGACGATGGCGTCCCGGCCCGAGCGCAGGTGATCCACCAGATGGGGGTAGCTCTCCCGTAGGGCCGCAATCGCCGCGTCCTCGGTGTAGCCGTTGCCCCCCTTGAGCCACTGCAGGATCAACACCCTGTGGCTTTTGTCCTGGGAGATGCCGCGGCCAATGGCCTGCAGGGCCTTGCCCAGGGCACTGGTGGACTTGCCCTTGCCCTCGCCGGTGTAGACCTCAACCCCCTCGAGGCCCGCCAAGACCGGCTCACCGGTTTGCTCCTCGAAGGCCGGGGTATCGGGGCGCCGGTGGGCGCGCATCTCCGAGTGGAGGTCTGCAATCTGCACCAAGGAGCGAGGAGCGCCCCGACCGGTGACGATCACCTCCATGCCGGCGGGCTTGGCCGAGAGGGTGCGCACCACCTCCTCGGCATCCAACAAGCCGAGATCCAGCACGGGGTTGAGCTCATCGAGCACCACCACCGAATAGAGCTCGCTGGCGATGGCCCCCTTGGCGATGGTCCAACCCCGCTGGGCCTCTTGCACGTCCACGCGGGTGACCTCATCGGCGCCAAAAAATTCGCCGCGGCCGGTGCGGACCTGGTCGATCAGATGGGGGAAACCCTGCTGCAGGGCTTCGATCGCCGCGTCTTCGTCGTAGGAGCGACCGGGCCCCTTCAGAAAACGCAGCAACAGCACCCGGGTCTGCTTCTGCTCGCAGATGCCCAAGCCAATGGTCCGCAGGACGACCCCGAGGGCCGCCTGACTTTTGCCTTTGCCTTCGCCGTCGTAGACGTGAACCTGGCCGCGACTGCGCTCGCTGCCATCGGCGGCGGTTCGGATCCCAATGCCGCGTCCGGTGCTGCGACTAGTGCTGGCAGAGGTTGCCTGCGGAGCCATCGACGAGCCTCTTACCGTTGGATCCTAACGAGAGTGTTTTGAAGCCAGGGCACCCCATCGTTGAACAACTGGAGCCTCCCTTGGTGGAGGCCCTCGGGGCCCTGCGGCAGCGCATTGCGTCGCTTCCGGCGGCCATCGTCGCCTACTCCGGCGGAGTCGACAGTGCCTTGGTGGCCGCCATCGCAGCTGAACAGCTGGGCGATCGCGCCCTGGCGGTCACCGGCATCTCACCGGCCTTGGCACCCCACCTCCGAGCAGAAGCGCAGCAGCAGGCGGCCTGGATGGGCATCCAGCAGCAGGAACTGCCCACGGCCGAGTTGAACGATCCGGCCTACAGCAGCAACCCAGAGAACCGCTGCTACGCCTGCAAGCGGGAACTCCACAGCGTGATCGCTGAACTGGTCGGCCAACTCGACGAGCAATGGCGCGGTGCCAGCGTTCTCGATGGCGTGAACCGCGACGACCTCGGCGACCATCGCCCCGGCATCGAGGCGGCGCGGGAGCGGGGGGTCTCATCGCCCCTGGCGGAACTGCAGATCGACAAAGCCGGGGTGCGTGCCCTCTCGCGGGCCCTGGGATTCCCCTGGTGGGACAAGCCCGCTCAACCCTGCCTGGCCTCACGTTTTCCCTACGGCGAAGGCATCAACGCTGAGCGACTGCAGCGGGTCGGCGCCGCCGAAGCCTGGCTGCGGCAGAGGGGATTTCAGGAACTGCGGGTGCGCAGCCAGGGGGAAACGGCCCGCATCGAGGTGCCCCCCTCAGCCCTGCAACGCCTGGTGGAGGAGCCCAACCGCACTGCCGTTGTGGAGGCCCTACTGGGCCTGGGCTTCAGCGCCGTCAGCCTGGATCTTGAGGGCTTGGTGAGCGGAAAGCTCAACCGGGCCCTCAAGCGCTGAGCAACTCCTCAATCAGATCTGCCTTGCGCAGGCGGCTCACTCCGGAGAGCCCCCGGGCACGGGCCAGCTGCTGCAGTTGCACCACCGTCTGGCCCTCCAACTGGGTGCGCGGGGAGGGACGGTGGTCAAGCTTCGGTGGCGCGGGGGGAGCGGCGAGCGCCTGATCGGCGGCGGCGGGGACCCGGGAGGCCAGGGTCAACAGCGCCAAGCTGCCGCCGGTGATCAGCGCCGCCTCGATGGCAAAGGTGATCTCCTGCATGGGGGGAGAGATCCAGATTGGCGGCATTACAGCCAATCCTTCCAAGACACGCCACTGGTGCACGGGCACAAAAAAGCCCCCCGCTGGCGGGAGGCTCGGTGTTCGATCGCAATCAGGCTGCGATCAGATCGGGTTCACGCTCGGCGTCGGCCACAGCCTCAGGGGTCTCGCGGCGGAAGCTCTTGAGCTTGTAGTTACCTGCGTTGAGCTCTTCGCTCAGCACGATGCAGGCCCGCTCGGGCATGGTGTGGTCACCGCAGGTGAACACGTCCACAGCGGCGTAGCCCGACTCGGGCCACGTGTGGATGGAGATATGGGATTCGGCCAGAAGGGCCAGCCCCGTCACACCCTGAGGTTGGAAGTGGTGGGTGATCAGATTGAGCAGGGTCGCGCCAGCACGCTTCGCAGCGGTGGTGAGGGCGTTCCTGATGAAAGCTTCGTCGTCGAGCTTGTCAGCGTCGCAGTTGTACAGCTCGAGGATGCAGTGTTTACCCACCATGTCGGTGGCACTGGGTGCTTGGGGGCTAGCGGAGAAGGTCTCAGCTCCAGTCCATCCCGGGTTGGGGTGGAGACAGGCTGCTTGGCTCATCAACGTGAGGCAAAGAGTTCAAGACTTTACTGGCCAGGGAGCACCATTCCTGCCTCAACGGTGACCACCTGAGAACCCTGATGCCAACCGCCGTTAAAGGCCCCCAGGTGGGTCGCGCTCACCAGGCACTGATGCCCCTGGCCCACGGCCTCCAGCAACAGCTCTTGCCGCCCGGGGTCGAGCTCCGCCAAGACGTCATCCAGCAGCAGCAGTGGTGGCTCGCCCCAGAGTTGATGCACCAGCTCGAGCTCCGCCAGCTTCAAGGCCAGGACCAGGGTGCGCTGCTGTCCCGCTGATCCATAGCGGCGGGCCGGCTGGCCGCCCAGCTCCATCGCCACCTCATCGCGATGGGGGCCGACGCTGCACTGGCCCAGTCGCAACTCCTGGGGGCGCTGCAGCAGCAACTGCTCCGCCAGGGCATCCCGCCAGGGGGCTTCCGCCTCCTCACCCTCGAGCTGACTGCCGGGGCAGTAGCGCAGACCCAAGAGTTCACGGCCATCGCTGAGGCGGTGCTGCCAAGCCTGGGCCAGGGGTTCCAGCCGCCGCAGCGCCCGCAGCCGCCGGCGGTGCAGCCGGGTTCCGATCAAGGCCATCTGCTGGTCAAAGGCATCCAGCAGCCCCTCAAGCTGGGCCTGGGGGAATCCCCGCCGCAACAGCTGGGAGCGCTGCCGCAGCAGGCGGCCGTAGCGACTGAGCAACTCGGCATAGACCGGCTCGAGCTGCAGCACCACCCGATCCAGCCACTGCCGGCGCAGGGCAGGCTCACCGCGCACGAGCTCCAGGTCCAGGGCGCTGAAACCGACGCAGCGCAGGGGACCAATCAACTCGTGCTGACGCTCCAGCACCTTGCCGTTCCGGCGGGCCTGCCGCCCCCCCTGCCGGCGCAATTCCAACTCCAGGCGATCGCCGCCGTCACAGTCGGCGGCGATCAACCCCTGCCGCTCCCCCTGCTGAATCAAATCCCGGTCGCTGCTGCAGCGGTGGGAGCGAAGACTGCCGAGCAGCTCGACTGCCTCCAGCAGGTTGGATTTGCCCTCCCCATTGCGGCCAATCACCAGCAATCGCGGGGCCTCGAGGGTGAGGCTCAGCGCTCCGTAATTACGGAACTGACGCAGCTCCAGGCGGTGCAGCCGAATGGGTCTCTGGGGCCGTCTGACCAGTAAGGTAAGGCGGTGACGGTGGTCTGCTGCCTGCACACGACCCATCTGAGCAACAGATCTTGCTCAGGCCGCATGGGCATGTAGCTCAGTTGGATAGAGCATCAGATTCCGGTTCTGAGGGTCGGGGGTTCGAGTCCCTCCATGCTCGTGATCAGGTCCTAGACCCGTCACCGACATCACCCCGCTGCGGCGGGGTTTTTTTGTGGCCTAGAGGCGCAGACCCATGGCCCGAATACCGCCGGGGTCCACGACAAATCCGTTTTGCTTGAGCGCCTCGAGGGCCACGCTGGGGGCCGCCACCGAAATGCTGCATCCGGGCAATTCGCGCCGTAGCCGCGCCATGGCGGCATGGACGATCACCCGAAGCACCTGGGCCTGCTCAGGGTCTTGTGGATCCGCTGAGAGATCCCAAAGATTGGCATTGAGGGCCAGGTCGCTGGTCGCTCGCACAAAACCGACCAAGACACCAGTGGCATTGCGCACGCTGAACTGCCAGGCGCTGCGGGAGAGGGCCTGCTCGAGCCGCTCCTCCAGCCGCTGGGGATCCCCGCACTGCACGAGCAGTCGGTTGAGTTCTGCCCCACTGGGGGACTGCTGACCCTCAAGGCTGTAGCCCAGGGGCAACGCCGGCGGCTGGGGCTGCGAGCGGAAGGGGATCAGAAGCGAATCAAGCAAGGCCGCCGCGCCTCAACCGGTATTGCGCATGCCCGCGGCAATGCCATTGATCGTCAACAACGCGCCGCGCAGCAGCTCACTGCGGCTGTAGGTCCGGCCGTCGTCGCGGGCCGCCTCTTCGCTCATGGGCGGCTGGCGGTTCTGATCCCGCAGCCGCCGCAACAGGGCCACCTGCAGGAATCCCAGCGGGATGATCGTGCGGTTGCGCAGCTCAACCGAGAGCTGCAGGGCCGGATCCCCATCGAGCAGACGCTCATGGCCGGTGATGGCCAGGACCAGATCCCGGGTGAGCACGAACTCGCGGGCAATCACCGCGAAGATCTCCTCAAAGGCCTCGCGGGACTCCGGGCGTCCCAGGGACTGGACGTAGTGGTGGGCCAGATCCAGGTCGACCTTGGAGAGGGTCATCTCCACCTTCGAGATCAGCATCCGGAAGAAGGGCCAGCGCTGATAGAGCTGCTGGAACAACTCCATCTGACCGGGGTCCCCGCTGAGTTCCTCCTGCAGGGCCGTGCCCACACCGAACCAGCTGGGCAGCAGGAAGCGGCTTTGGGTCCAACCAAACACCCAGGGGATGGCGCGCAGGCTGGAGAGATCCTTGGCACCGCTCTTGCGCCGGGCAGGACGGCTGGAGATCTGCAATTTGCTGATCTCTTCGATCGGGGTGCACTGCTGGAAGAAGCCGACCAGATCAGGGTTGTCGTGGACGAGGGAGCGGTAGTGGCTGCGGGAGCGCGCCGCCAGCCGAACCATCAGCTCATTCCAGTCCGGCGTGTCATCCACGTGGCTGGTGACCAGGCTGTTCTGAATCACCGCGGTGGTGACCGTCTCCAGGTTGTAGAGCGCCAGCTCCGGCAAGGAGTACTTGGAGGCCAAGACCTCCCCTTGCTCGGTGATCTTGATGCGGCCATTCAGGGTGCCGCTGGGTTGCGCCAGGATCGCCTGGTAGGCCGGACCACCGCCCCGTCCCACGGAGCCGCCGCGGCCGTGGAAGAGGCGCAGGCAGACGTCATGGCGTCTTGCCAACTGCTGCAGAGCGATTTGGGCCTGGTGGATCTCCCAGTTACTGGAGAGGAAGCCGGAGTCTTTGTTGCTGTCGGAGTAGCCGAGCATCAGCTCCTGCAGCGGCCGCCCGTTGGGGCTGGAGCTCGCGATCAGCTGGCGATAAAAGTCCTCGCTAAACAGCCGCTCCATCACGCCAGGAGCAGCCTTGAGATCCTCCACCGTTTCAAACAGGGGGATCACCAAGAGGTCGGAGCGCTGGGCGGTCGGATCCACCAGGCCGGCCTCCTTGGCCAGCAACAACACCTCAAGCAGATCCGACACCGTGTGACTCATCGAGATCACGTAGGTGCGGCAGATGCGGGAGCCGAACTCCTGCTGCAGCCGTTTGACGACGCGCAGAACATCAAAGGTTTCAGCCGTCAGGGGGCTCCACTTGACGGCCGCAGGGATGAGCGGACGGCGAGTCTGTAGCTCAGACATCAACCAGCTGATCCGCTGCTCCTCGTCCATCTCCCCATAGGGAGTGGGCATCTGCAGGTAGCGGGTCAGCTCATCGAGGGCATCGCTGTGGCGGGTGCTCTCCTGGCGGATATCGAGGCTGGCCAGGCAGAACGCGAAGGTATGCACCTGGGCGATCAGGTTGTCCAGGGGCTCACAGCTCAAGCCGCTGCCCTGCAGGCTTTCGTTGATCAGCTCCAGATCGGTGCGGAACTCATCGACCGTTCCGTAGTGCAGCTCCGGTGCGGGGGGAGCGGGCATGGCGCCCTGATTGCCAAAGTCGGGCTGGGCCGGCCGCGGTTCGTGGGGAGCATCCCAGCCGGCAGCCGCCTGCTGCTGGTTGCGGGCCAAGGTCAGCCGCAGCCGCTCAATGACGTAGCTGATTTTGAGGCGATAGGGCTCCAGCCGGTAGCGGGCCGCCCGCTCTTCGTAGACCTCCGGGAAGCGAAGGCGGTCCATCTCGAGGGACTCGAGCAGGGGAGCGCTGACCTGGCTCCACTGCATCGAAATACTCAGCTGATCGCGGAGGTCCTCCACCGCAGCCAAGTAGCGATCGAGCATCAGCTGACGCTGATAAGACGCCGTCCGCCAGGTGATGTCCGGGGTGACCGAGGGGTTGCCGTCGCGGTCGGATCCAACCCAAGAGCCAAAGGTGCAGAAGGCGTCGCTCGGGGGCAGAACATCGGGGTAGTTGGCACCCAGGGCCGTGCGAATCCGCTGGCGCAGCTGGGGCATCGCCTCAAACAGCACCTGCTGGAAGTAGTGCAGGGCGTAATCGACCTCATCGAGGACGGAGGGCTTGAACTGGTGCAGCTCGTCGGTGCGCCACCAGAGGCGGATTTCCTCCTCCAACTGCTGACGCAGGTTGTCCCGTTCCTCGGGATGCAGCAGCTGACTCTTCTGGAGCTGTTGGATCAGGGAGGCCACCCGGCGCTGCTTGTGGCGCACGGTGTGACGAACGATCTCCGTGGGGTGGGCGGTGAACACCAGCCGGATATCGAGCTCCTGCAGCAGCTGCTCGATCTGGGCCGGAGGAACGCCAAGGCCCCGCAGCCGGGTGAAGAGCTCTCGGAAGGTCGCGGGCGAGCTCTGGCTCGCCAGGGGCGGAACAAAGGGATCGCTCAGCTCTTCAGCGTGGTGGGGCCGAAGGCTGGCGAGATAGCTGTCCTCCTCGATGTGCTGCTCAAGGATGTTGACCAGCTGGAAATAGAGGGAAAAGGAGCGAGCGGCAGCAATGGCTTCAGCCAGATCCATGTCGCGGATCAGCTGCACGATCTCCTCGGTCGCCGCCTCGGATGCCTGGTCGGGAGCGCCGCCGTCGATGCGGTTGCTCAACGCTTTCATCCGCAGCAACCGTTCCGCCTGGGGGGCAGGACATTCACTGCGCAGCACCGTCTGCCAGAGGTCCTCCACCAGCTCCAACCGATCGCCAAGAAGTCGTGTGACCCGAGGCTCAGCCGCAGGAGCAGAGGCTTCAGTTGCGGCGAGGGTGGGCCCCATAGAGGCGGTTTCGGCAGGGGTGCGCTGCATGATCATCCCAAAGTGCCTGCCTCGTTGATGGTGCTTTGCGCACCAAGACGGGTTTCCAACTGCTCGAGATCCGCTGCGGCCGAGGCAATCAGCTCTGCCACAGACGCGCCCTGGGCATGGGCCTCCAGCCATTGCATCGCCTGGTTGCCCTGGCTCAACACCTGCTGAAGCGGCAGCAGCAGCTCAGCCAGACCCAGCTCCCCGGCCAGGGACTGCAGACCGGCGAGCTCAGCGGCAATCCATGCGCGGGCCGTGATCGGCGCACCATCACGCCAGTGGCGGAGTTCAGCGTCCAGGCTGCTGCGCGCCGCCGCCTGATCATTGGCATCGGCAAGGGCTGCCAGGGCTTGGGGATCCAAGTCACTGGCCTGCAGCGGGTCGCAGGCCGCAGGATCTCGGAGGAGTTGGTGAATGCGCAGCTCCACAAACGCCGTCAGGGCCAACAGCAACTGGGGATCCGCCACCAGGTCACAGATGCGAATCTCCAGGCGATTGAGGTCGTAGGGGCGCCGCTCACCGTTGGGGCGTACGGAGGTCCAGAGATGGCGCACGTTTTGCATCGTGCCCAACTGCAGCTGCTGCTCCACCCAGTCGATGTAGTGCCCGTGGTTCAAGAACAGGGGCACCTGCTCGGGGGTTAGCGGGAACTGGAGCCAACGCTGGGAATGGGCGCCCGTGACCTGCCCATCGACGAAGGGCGAGCAGGCACTCAAGGCCAACAGCAAGGCCGCCTCACAACGCACCAGGCGGCAGGCCGCAAACAGCTGATCCGGATCGGTGAGCCCCAGGTTGATGTGGACACTGGCGGTCACGACCCGGGTGCCGTAGGTGGCCTCGATGTAGGCGTGATAAGGGTTCTTCGGATCTGAGCGCTCAAAACGCTGGCTATCCCCGGTGCTCAAGGTGCTGCCCGGCAGCAGGGTCAGTCCCCGTTGGGCCAGCCAAGGGCGCAGCCGCCGCCGGGGCTCCAGCAGCAGGGCCAGCTGGGTGGCGTAGCTGGCCGCAGGGGGGGTGATGTATTCGAGATTGCGGCAATCGGGCTCGGTGACAAACCCCTCGAGGGCCGCCGCGACTTCAGCCGAACATCCCACCACCGTCCCGTCGGGACGGCCGGTGTAGAGCTCGACCTCAAAACCCTTGAGCAACAGAGGGCTGCTCATGCCAGGCAAGCCAGAGCCTTCAGCATGCCCCGGGCTTTGTTGAGGGTCTCTTGGAATTCCGACGCAGGCACCGAATCAGCCACTAAGCCAGCACCGGCCTGGACCTGAACCCGCCAGCGACCGTCCCCATCGGGCAGGACGACCATGGTTCGAATCGTGATCGCCGTGTTCAGCGCTCCGCTGAGATCCATGGCGCCATAGACCCCGGAGTAGGGACCCCGGGCATCGGGTTCCAAGGCATGGATCAACTGCATCGCCCTGATCTTCGGCGCACCGCTGACGGTGCCAGCCGGGAAGGAGGCCATCAACAGATCCCAGACATCCCGCTCTGGATCGAGCAATCCCTCCACCTCACTGACGATGTGCATCACGTGGGAGTAGCGCTCAATCACCATCAACTCGCTGACGCTGACGCTGCCCGGCACACAGACCCGGCCCAGGTCATTGCGGCCGAGGTCCACGAGCATCACGTGCTCCGCGCGCTCCTTGGGATCGGCCAAGAGATCCTTCTCGAGCGCCAGGTCCTCCGCTTCACTCCGTCCCCGGGGGCGGGTGCCCGCAATGGGCCGCAGGGAGGCCTTCACCCGGCCACTGCCATCGGCCATGGGCTCGGCCTTCACCATCACCTCAGGGCTGGAGCCAATCAGGTACCAGCCTCCAAAGTTGAAGAAGGCCATGTAGGGAGACGGATTCACCATCCGCAGGCTGCGGTAGAGCTCAAACGGCTCCCGCTCAACCGGCGTTTCCAGGCGCTGACTGATCACCAGCTGGAACACATCCCCAGCGGCGATGTGCTCTTTGGCCGTCAGAACAGCCGCTTCAAACTCATCGCGACTGCGGTTGCTGCTGGTGGGCAGATCCACCGCATCGGCATCCCGCCAATCCAGGGGAGTCACCCCGGAGGGCAGGGGCTGGTGCATGCGCTGCTCCAGCGCGTCCAACCGCGCGACCGCGGCGTCGTAGGCAGCGGTCGCGTCGGGTTCGTCGTGGAGATTGACGTAGGCCACGGCCGTGAGCTGACGCTTGACCTGATCGAAGGCCAGCAGGCTGTCAGCGAGCATCCAGCAGCCATCGGGCGGCCCCTCCGGATCGGTGGGGTGAATCGGAACGCTGGGCTCAATCCAACGAATCAGTTCGTAGCCCCAAAAACCAAACAGTTGACCCAGGGGAGGCAAACCCGGAACCGCCGGGGCGTCGTAGGCCGCCAGGGTGTCCCGCAACAGATCAAAGGGGTTCCCGCTGAGGGCGCTGCTGCGTCCATCGCGCCAGCGCTGTTCCGCCGACTCACCGCGCACACTGAGGGTCCAGAGCGGATCGCTGACCACAAAGCTCCAGCGGCCGATCCGCTCACCGCCTTCGACGGACTCCAGCAAGACGCCGTGGTCACTGCCGGCACCCACCTTCAGCCAGGTGGTCAGGGGCGTCTCCAGGTCCGCCGGCCAGGTGCGCCAGATCGGGATGTAATTGCTGCCCGCCTTGGCCTGGGCCAGAACTGTCGCGCGGTCAGGGGAGGGCATCACTACGACGACGGGCAGGCAAAAAAAACGGGGCGCTTAGCCCCGCCTTTATAGAGGTTGAAGCACCGCCCGTTGCTCGAAGCAGTGCAGGTCCTGAATCAGGAATCGAAGGTGTTCTTGCCGGTGAACTTGATGCTGGCGGGGTTGCCGTTCTGGCCAATGCGGCGGGCGTTGTGGCCCACCATCTGACGACCCTCGTTCACCTTCTCGGGGAACACACCATCTTTGGGGTGCAGGAACTCGGTGTCACCGCCGGGGAAGATCCGGTAGATCTTGTAGTCCTCGATCCGGGGCTTGAACTTGGTGCGCAGCTGGGTGCCGAGGGCCAGGCACTGCTCCTTGCGGGCGAAATACATGAGGTTCTCGCCCTCATTCATGTGAGCCGCACCGCCGGTGGGGAGCTCAAAGACTTGCTCTTTGGCGCTGGTCCAGGTGATGGCGTACTTCTCTTCGGTCTCAGCGGCGTTGAGCAGACCGCCGGTGCTGCCGATGTACTTCGGGAGTTGACCGCTCAATGTCATGGCTGTTCCGGAGGGGGTGTCGGCAGACCGCAGACCGTTTCAAGCGGAAGCTAGCACCGTGTTTTGGGGTGAACTGGGGGTGCCGCTGCTCTCTTCACACCCGTCAACATTGGTGCCGGTTTTAGGCCACCGGGAAAAAGACCGTGAGGTCATTTCCAGAGCGCTCCGCGAGCCGTCCCCCCAGGCTGTGGAACAGGCGCTGGGTGGCCTGACGGCTCAGCTGCAGGCTGCCGGTGCCGGGGTTCCAACTCAAGACTGGGCCGACCCGCTCTTGCAGGTCCTGCTCACCCTCACCCGTGGGCAAGGCCGCAGCACTGAGGCGCAACTTCAACCGGGCCCCCGCGGGCTGAAGGCTCAGTTGCACCACCGCTCCGGCGGGCAAGCCGCGACTGAAGCGATCCATCAGTCCGCCCAAGACGGTTTCCAGCCGCGCTGGGTCGGAGAGGACGAACGGCAGCTCCGGCGTGAGCAACAGCTCCAGGTTCAGCCCACGGCGCTCCAGCTGCTGCTGCCAGCCGGCCTCAAGCTGACCCAAGAGCTGGGCGAGATCGGTGCGGGCCAGGGCCTGGGCCGGCTCATCGAGCACCGGCTGACGCTGCAACTCAGCCGCCAGAAAAATCAAGCCGAAGCGATCAATCTGCTCGCTGCATTCCCCGTCGATTTGATGCAGGCGCTTGCGCACCAACTCCGTGAGATCGCCGCGCCGCAGCAGCGAACGAATCAAGGTGCGAATCGTGGCCAACGGCGTGCGCACCTCATGGGTGAGGGCCTCGAGCAGGGCCAACTCACTGCTGGGGCTGGAGCTGCTGTCTGAGCCACTGCTGCGGTGCACCAAGGGCTGCAGGGTCAGGCTGGGGGCCATCGCCGCCAGCCGCTCAGCCAGGCGGGGCCAAAACAGCTGCGCCAGCTGCTCGTCGTTGTGCAGTCCACCCAGGGCCTGGATGGACTGGCGCAGGGCCTGCCCCTGCTGGGGATCGCTCTGCTGCAGGCGTTCATCGAACAGCGACAGCGCGGCAGAGAGGGTGGGCGGGTCAAACCGAACCACCAGTTGGCGCTCCTGGGCCGGGCCCACCAGGGCCATCGCCATCTGCAACTTCGGCGTAATCAGCACCAGCAGTGGATCCGTTCCATCGGCCTCCTCCAGGGCCAACCGCTGAAATCCACCACTGACCGACGGGCTGGCCGCCGCGGCCGGAAGCAAGGGGGCGTTGCTCTGCAGCAGGTCCTTGAGTTCAGAAGGCGCCCAGACCCAGCCCTGGAACTGCTGCAACAGGGAGGGTTCGTAGAGGGCGGGCAGGGGGGAGGCCAGCCAGACCCCGGGCTGAGCCCCCAGGGGCAGCAAAAAATCCTCCTGGAGGGTGGCCAGGGCGGCCCACCACTGCCGGCGCACGCTGTCCTCATCGCAGCGACCGGCGGGCATCTGCTGGGTCAGTTGACGCCGGAGCGCCTCAAAACTGCAGCCCAGGACTCCCATCAGCGGCGTTTGGCCGGTTGCTTAATGCCCCGGGCCACCGAGGCGCATAACCCCAGGCCGATGAAGTTCACCAACATCGCGGAGCGGCCGTAACTCAACCAGGGCAAGGGGATCCCGGTGATCGGCCCCAGACCGATGGTCATGTTGATGTTCACGACCACCTGGAACATCACCATCGCCCCCACGCCAATCACCACTAGGGACTCCACATCCGTGCGGGCCTGACCGGCGATCTTGAGCAGCCGCCAGATCCAGGCGACAAAGCCCAGAACCACCAACGCCGAACCCAGAAATCCCGTTTCTTCGCCCAGGGCGCTGAAGATGAAATCGGTGTGCTGCTCTGGGATGAAGCGCAGCAGGGTCAGATGGCCCTGGAGCAGACCGGTGCCGAACCAGCCTCCCGAGCCAATGCCCACGGTGCTCTGCAGCAGGTGGTAGCCGCCACCCAAGGGATCCTTGTTGGGATCCAGGAAGAGGGTCAGGCGATCCCGCTGGTGGGGCTGCAGAAAGTTGTTCCACAACCAGGGGGTCCCCACAGCGAACAACCCCTGAATGGCCACTACGGCCATCGGTGCCAGGCGTTTCCAAGGCAGCGAACGGGCGGCCACAACAGCCATGGCCGGAATCCAGAGCACCAACAGCCACGGGACGACCCCGGCGAGCACCGAGGTGACCACCGGCGAGATCAGGAGCACGACCCAGGCCCCCGGCATCCCGGACCAGAACATCATCACCAGCAGCACCGCGCCAAACACCAAGGAGGTGCCCAGGTCGGGCTGGATCAAGACCAGCAGCCAAGGGACGCTGATGGTCGCCACCGGCCGCACCAGGTCCACGGGCCGCTCAACGGGATGGCGCGACAGGACCTGCGCCAATAAAAGAATGGCCGCGATCTTGGCGAACTCAGAGGGCTGGACATTGAAGCCAGCGATGTTGATCCAGCTCTGGGCCCCCAAGGCGCTCACCCCGATCAGGCGCACCGCGATCAAGCTGGCGACCATGGCGCCATAGATCGGCCAGGTCCAGCGGGAGATGCGCTCCACTGGAACCTTGGCCAGCAGCAGGGCAATGACCAAACCCACAGCCGCCGTCACCCAGTGCTGGTACCAATCGGCGTAACCGGCCTGGCGCTGGGTGCTGGCGATCAGGAATCCGGCGACGAAAATCATCGCCAGGGGGATCCACCACAGGATCTTGTCGACGCCGGCGAACCAGCGGCGCCGGCGTCCATCCCGTTTGAACAGCAGGCCCCCGCGGCGGCGATCCCAGAAGCCCGAGAGCGTCATCAGCGCGTGGCCACCGGAAGGCGGCCCGCCAGCGCGGCAAAGGCGGAGGCCGTCGCCGACTCCGGTGCACTGACGGTCACAGGCCGGCCGCCGTCACCGCCTTGAACCACCGCCAATTCCATCGGCAACTGGGCCAAGAGCGGCACACCGCTCTCATCGGCCAGGCACTGGCCGCCACCGGAGCCAAAGAGCTCGTAGCGCTTCTCGGGGGCATCCGGCGGGATGAAGGACGTCATGTTCTCCACCACACCCAAAACCGGAACTCCCAGTTGCTGGAACATCGCCAAGCCACGGCGAGCGTCCTGCAGAGAGACCATTTGGGGTGTCGTGACAATGATCACGCCAGCCATCGGCACGGCCTGGGCCAGGCTGAGCTGGGCGTCACCCGTCCCCGGAGGCAGGTCAACCACGAGCACATCCCGCTCACCCCACTCGACTTGGTAGAGGAACTGGCGAATGATGCCGTTGAGCATCGGGCCGCGCCAGATCACGGGTTGATGGGCATCAATCAGCAGGCCCATCGAGACCATCGCGATGCCGCAACTCTCAATGGGGGTTAAGACCTGGTCGTTGCCGCTGCCCCGCACCTGCGGGGTTTGATCGGCCACGCCCAACATCGTCGGGGCATTCGGGCCATAGATGTCGGCATCGAGCAGACCGACCTTGAGTCCGCTCTGGGCCAGGGCACAGGCCAGGTTCACCGCCACGGTGCTTTTGCCCACGCCCCCTTTGCCACTGCTGACGGCGATCACCTGCTTGACGCCAGGAATGGCCTGGCGCTCAGGACCACCGCCGCCATGACCAGCCGCGCCGATGGGAGCGCCCCCCTGGGCGGGGGCCTGCGGGGTCGCCTGGGTCAACTCGATTTGAACGTCATCAATCCCGCCGAGCTGGAGCAGGGCACCACGGGCATCGGCGGCGATCCGGTCCCGCTGGGAGCTGGCGTATCCGGGCAACGCCAGCTGGAACACGACGCGGTTGTTCTGGACCCGAACCTCTTGGATCCACTGCAGATCCAGAAGGCTGCGGCCGGTGCCGGCATCTTTCAGGGGCTCGAGGGCGGCGAGGGCCTCTTTCAGGGCCTGGTCTGCGCTGGCCATCGGGCGATTACACGGTGCTCCGGATCCTAAAAGCGTTGGCCCAGAGAGGCATCCCCAAGGCCAGGGCCCGGCGGGATCACGAACCCTCTCGAAAACTTGTGCAGCGGTGGGTCGGACTGAAAAGGTGGTCCGATTCCCCCTGCCCCACGGCGCGAGCATCGATGTTGAAGGGTCTGCTGTCCCGTGCCAAGGCCAAGCTGGCGAGTGAGACCTCGGCAACCTCCGGCGCCGTCGCCCTCGAGGCTCCCCCCGCCAACTCCCGCGAGCGGGCGCGCGCCCTGGTGATGGGGCTGCAGGATTCCATCTGCGCTGGCCTGGAGCAGTTCGACGGCGGCGGGCGCTTTGAAGAGGAAAGCTGGGTTCGCCCCGAAGGCGGTGGTGGCCGCTCCCGCGTGATCAAAGGCGGCCGGGTGTTTGAGCAGGGCGGCGTGAACTTCTCCGAGGTGGAGGGCACCGAGCTCCCCCCCTCGATCCTCAATCAACGGCCCGAAGCCAAGGGCCACCGCTGGTATGCCACCGGCACCTCGATGGTGCTGCACCCCCGCAACCCCTTCATCCCCACCGTTCACCTCAACTACCGCTACTTCGAGGCCGGTCCCGTCTGGTGGTTTGGCGGCGGTGCTGACCTGACCCCCTACTACCCCTTCCTGGAGGACGCCAAGCACTTCCACCAAACCCTGAAGAACGCCTGCGACAGCGTCAATCCGGCCTACTACCAGGTGTTCAAGCCCTGGTGCGACGAGTACTTCTATCTGAAGCACCGCGATGAGACCCGGGGTGTGGGCGGGATCTTTTACGACTACCAGGATCCCCGCGGGGTGCTCTACAAGGGCCAGGCCCCCGAGGGACCGGCTGCCGCCGCAGGACAAGGGGTCGGCCCCATCCAGCAGAGCTGGGAGCAGCTCTTCAACCTGGCCAGCGCCTGCGGCAACGCCTTCCTTCCGAGCTATCTGCCGATCGCTGAGAAGCGGCAGCACACCCCCTACGGCGAGCGGGAACGTCAGTTCCAGCTCTATCGCCGCGGCCGCTACGTGGAATTCAACCTGGTGTTTGACCGGGGCACGATCTTTGGCCTGCAAACCAACGGCCGCACCGAGTCGATCCTGATGTCCCTGCCCCCCTTGGTGCGCTGGGAGTACGGCTACAAAGCCGAGGAAGGCAGCCGCGAGGCCCTGCTGACCGATCTGTTCACCAAGCCCCAGAACTGGCTGGGTGATGACTCACTGGTTGGTCGCTGCCAGCCCCACGGCGCCGTGAGCTGAGACGGGAGGTGGAGCCGCCACCAAGCGGTGGCGGCCCAAGCCGGCCTCCAAGGCAGCCACAACCCGTTCACTGATCACCGCCAAGGCCTGATCGCGGCTGCGGGGATTGCGCAGGGCAGGCTCCAGGGGAGCCTCGAGCTTGCCGATCTCCAGCAGGGTGATGCCCCGTTTGGGACCACCCAATCCACCTCGGAAGCGCAGGGGATAGCCGCCAAAGGCAACCGCGAGGCTCTCATCCAGGGAGCTCAAGGGGCGATGCAGGGCCGGGATGACCCCCGAGCCGATGCCATCGGGGCCATAGGCATCGAAATGGATCTCCATCGCGTAGCCGCCGGCCTCCGCATGGGCCTTGCCCACGCTCCAATTCGTGCGCGGATCATCGCCATCGACGATCGTGCGCGCCGGAGGGTCATAGAAGCGGATGTTCAACCCCCGCTGACGGCCCAGCTGGACGACACGGCGTGCGACCTCCAGATTCCAATAGAGCTCGTCGCGGATGCCCTGCTGCATGGGCTTGGCACCACGGATATCGACCGAGTAGCCGGAGGTCCCGGATCCCGGAATGGCCTGGGAGTCAGCGTGGCCAGCCATGACCAGGATCGGGGTGGTGCTGGCGACTTGCCGGACCCCAATCCAGTCCCGTCCCAAGCGCCCGCGCGGGCCGGTCAAGGCATCGGCGGCACCGGGAGCTGGGGCCGGAGCCTGCGCGTCAGCGGCCAGGGCCAAGCTGGCGGCAGCCAGGCTGGCCAACAACAACGTGCGGCGCCGGGGAAACCTCATCGGCCCATCCTGGCTCAGATCGGCGAATGCAACAGATCGCCCACACCAAAGAGCCCCAACTGGGGCCCCATCTCCTGCTCCAGGGCGATCAACTCATCGCGATGGGCCCGCATCTGCAGCGCACTGCCGGTGGCCTCGTCGTGGCTGATCAGGCGCAATTCCACGGTTTCAGCCCGCGCCGCGCGGCGGCGATAGACCACCCCAGCCAAGGGACCCAGCAGGGTCAAGAGCAGGGGCCACCAGGCCAGGGCGGGCAACAGCTGACAGAGCACCAGGCCCAGACAGGCCGCACCGACCCCTCCCAGCACAGAGAGCAACAGCGCCAAGGCGCCACTGGCCTCCACCTGACCGGAGAACTTCAGCAAACGGCGCTCCGGGTTGGCCTCCTCGGCCACCCAGCCGCGCCCCTTCAGCCACTCCGCCAGGGCCGGAAGCACCTCGAGCGGAGGCTTCGAGGAGCGGATTTCAACAACGGTCGTGCGGTCCTTACTGGCGGCCCGCAGAAAGAACACCAGACCGACAACCAGCAGCAGGGTGAGGGGCAGGGTGGAGCCCAGGGCCTGGGGCATGGCTGCTGGCGTGAAGATTTCGCTCATTCTCCTCGAGCCAGTGGCGCCATGGCGGCATCAACTGCTCAGCGTCGCCGCGCCGGGTCTCGAGAAGATGCAACATCCGCCGCGGCCGCCCGCGGCTAGGGCAGCGCTGGGCGTAACTGGCGATCGTGCCGTCCTGGTCCAAAAAGCCCAAGGCCTGCTGCAACACGGTCTCCGACAGTCGCAACTTGGGATGGGAGGCCGAGAGGTCCTGCATCAGGGCCGTCGGGTAGGTGTCGGCCTCGAGCAGCCGCTCCAAAATCCAGCAGACGGCCAACTCCAAACTCAAGTGCTGGACAGGCGGACGCTCAAAAAAGGCCCGAATGGACTCCAGACCAGGCCGTGGGGGCAAGGGACGAGAACGCATTGAAGGAGAGGGGCCACGCGCTGACCAACTGCTAGCGCGATCTCACTTTGATACGCAAAAGCGACAGATGATCTTGAGATTTGCCGTCGGTCCGCGACGATGGATCGCAGTTGAACCATCCCCCCTTGAGCAGCGCCGCCTCCGCCGTCTCCGCCCCTGCCGCGGGATCGAGCCCTGCTCGCTTTGCCGTCCTGGATCACGATCTGAACCCTGAGTGGCGCGCCCTACTCGGGGCCTCCAGCGCACTCGCGGTGGACACCGAAGCCATGGGCCTGATCCACGGCCGCGATCGCCTCTGCCTGGTGCAAATCAGCGACGACCACGACAACGTCTGCTGCATTCGCATCCACCGCGGCCAAACCGAGGCACCCCTGCTCAAAGAGCTGATGGAAGCAGCCGGCATCGAGAAGGTCTTTCACTTCGCCCGCTTCGACGTCGCCGCCCTCGCTGAAGGCCTGGACATCCACGTCAGCCCCATCTTTTGCACCAAGATCGGCAGCCGCCTGGCCCGGACCTACACCAACCGCCACGGCCTCAAGGACCTGGTCAACGAGCTCTGCCACGTCGAACTCGACAAAGGGGCCCAGAGCAGTGACTGGGGACGGGTTGAGGAACTGAGCGAGTCCCAGCTGGCCTATGCCGCCAATGACGTGCGCTATCTCCTAGCCGCCCGGGCCCGCTTGATCGAGATGCTCGTGCGCGAAGAGCGGCTGGATCTGGCCCAGCGCTGCTTTGCCTGCATCCCCGTGATCTCGGATCTGGATCGCGGCCGCTTCGGCGCGATCTTTGAGCACCGCTCTTAAGGAAGGGGCTCAGTCATCCCCGAGATACATCTCCTCCTCCTTCACCGCCTCGAGCAGCACATCCAGGAGCTGACGGGATTCCTGGCCCACGCCCTGGGCCTCCAGCAGGAGGCGCTGGGCGATCAGCAGACGCCCCTCGTTGTCGCGCACTCCCTCCTTGGCCGCCACCAGATCCACCTTGCGGCGGGCCGAGGCCAGGCTGATGCTCAAGGCACTGGCGAGCTGTCCGCAGGCTTTTGCGTAGTCCTTGTCCTGGGGAGCTGCCATAGGGGCGAAGCAACGCGGCGGTTGATCAAGCCCCCATCATCCCGTTGCGCCGTCCGCGCTCCCCAATAGGCGCTCCTCGATCGCCCGCGAGAGGGCGACGCTGCCGCCCGCCATCCCCATCCGCTGGGTCCCGATGGCCCCCAGCTGCCGGGCGAGACCCGGGTCACCCAGGAGCAACTCGGCCCGCTCCGCCAGTACGGCAGAGGAGCGGCAGACCGCCACGGCACCGCCGAGCAAACGGCTCTGGCGCTCCGCAAACCCCCGCTTGAACTGGGGCCCGGGGCCAGGCAACGACAGCGCCGGAATCCCGAGTCCAACGAGCTGCTCTGTGGCCGTTCCCGCAGAGGCCAGGCCCAATTCCGCCCAACAGGCCCAGCGCGAAAAACAACCGGGGCCAATCAACAACAAGCGGCGGCCGCAGGCCCAGGCCGCGGCTGCCCCCAGATCCGCCAGGGCCTCTGGAGGCTCGATGGGCTCGTAGCCCAGGTCCAGCAGCAGCGGTTCCCATTCATGGGGAGCCGGGCGTGAGCCGGTCGGCGCCAACACCAGCAGGGGAGCCCCGCTGGGCACCAAGGCGAGGGACTCCAGCAGGCGCTTGAGGTTGCCCGCCGCCTCGGGCATGCGACTGCCGCCCAGCAGCAAGACACGCCGCCAATCCCGCAGGGCCAGCGGCAGGGTCCCCAGATCCAGGCCGTCCATCATTGGATTGCCCGGGGCAATGGCCGCCACCCCATGGCGCCGCAGCCCCCGCGCCGTCAGGCGATCCCGCATCGCCGCCAGACGGCAGCGGGGGCCTGCCATCAGAGCCCATTCCCAGGGGTCCCACTCACTGCCCTTGAGCCGGTGATACAGGGCCGCGATCCCCGGCGCGCCGGCCCAGGTGTAGTCGCTCTTGGGGGTGCCGATGAAGCCATAGGGCCCGCCGCCAGACCAGGCCAGCAGCAGGGGCAGCAGATCCCCCACCGCCAAAACGGGATCACCCGCCTTGCCCCAACGGCGCACAAAGCGCCACTGCCGCAGGGTCAAGCCCAGAACCCCAGCGCCAAGATCCGCCAGGAGCCCCCTCAGGCTCTGATTGCTGAAGCCACCGCTGGGCAGTTGACGGCGCGGCCCCACCCGGCGCAGCAGCCCCTGCTCCTCAGCCCCCCGGTAGGCGGCACCCTCTCCGACCATCGGCAGCACCGCCACCTCGATCTCGGGGCGCCTCTGCTTCAAGGCCTGGATGACCCGCAGGGCGATCAGGTCTTCCCCATGGCCGTTGCTCAGGACCAGCAGGCGGCCAGGCATCCCGTGACTGATACGATCCGTCCCTGGGAGTTTGCTCCCAAGCGGCGGCATGGCCAAGTGGTAAGGCAGAGGATTGCAAATCCTTTACCCCCAGTTCGAATCTGGGTGCCGCCTTTGAATCGCGCTCGCGGGTCAGGGCAGATCGGCTTCCGCTGACCAGCGTTCGCCGAATTGCGTCTGCGCATCGCAACGGGCCTGGGGGCCATCGATGTCACAGGTGCCAGCCACCGGGAAGGTTTTCGGGAAGCCCACCACCAGACCACGGGGGTTGAACTGAGCGAGGCGCAACAAGCGCACGCGCAGCAGCACGGAGCCATCGAGCTTGCAGACACCATCGCTGCAGCGCAGGGGCTGCCCAGAGCTCACCCGCTCCCCCACAAAACTCACCTCCTGGAGCAGGTCCTGCTGGGGCAAAGGCGCCATCCAACTGAAGCGCAGCACCGATGGGTTGCGCTGATCCAGGCGCACGCTGCTGCAGGGCCCTGGAGCCTGGCCAAACAGGGTCAATTCACAACGCCTGGGCTCCACCTGCCAACGTCCAAAACCCTGTTGCTTCTCTTCAGCCGCCAGCACGGGAGCAGCGGCGCCGAGGCAGAGGGCCACCAGCAGCAGACGCGCCACGCTCAATAGCCGGAATCCGCCACGCACATCCCGATACAGACCAAGCCATTGCTGGCCGTGCGGCCGCAGTGACCGCAGAGCACCGGATCCTGCTCCTGGCGCGCGGGCGCGGACTCCTCAGCCTGGGGCGGCGGATCGCTGGTCTGGGCAGCCGGGCTGGGCAGAGAATTCAGCACAGTGCAAGTCCGCGATGGCTCGATCATGACAAGTGAGGCGGACCAACCGGGCATCGGCGTTGGCACCTGGGCCTGGGGCAACCAGTTCCTCTGGGGCTATGACCCGCAGCGGGACGACGCTCGGCTGGAGCAAACCTTTCAGCGTTGCCTGGCACTGGGCTTTCGCTTCTTCGACACGGCGGACTCCTACGGGACCGGCCGACTGAATGGCCGCAGCGAGATGCTGCTGGGGCAATTCGCCATGCGCGCCACCCCCGACGAGCGCCAGCAGCTCTGCATTGCCACCAAGTTGGCCCCCTTCCCCTGGCGCCTGGGCCGGCGGGGCTACGACCGGGCCTTTGCCGCCTCCCAGCGGCGCCTGCAGGGCCAAATGAAACGGGTGCAGCTGCACTGGAGCACCGCCCGCTACGCCCCCTGGCAGGAACCGGCGCTGATCGATGGCCTGGCGGACCTGGTGGAGAGCGGAGCGGTCCCCAGCCTGGGGCTCTCGAACGTGGGGCCCAAGCGGCTGCGAACCATCCACCGGACACTCCAAGAACGAGGAATTCCCATCAGCAGCCTGCAGGTGCAGTTCTCGCTGCTGGCCCCACAACCCCTTGCAGACGGGGGGATCGTGGCCACCTGCCAGGAGCTGGGAATTGAGCTCATTGCCTACAGCCCCCTGGCCCTCGGCCTGTTGGGCCGCAGCGCTGGGGACCCCAGACCGCTGCCCCAAGGAACGCGCGGCAGCCTCTTCCGCCGTCTCGAGAGCTCCCTGGCCCCCTTGCGCCAAACCATGGAGGAGATCGCCAACGGCAGGCCGGGGGGCTTAGGGGCTGTGGCCTTGAACTGGTGCAGAGCCCATGGGGCCATGCCGATCCCCGGGCTCAGAAGCAGCGATCAAGTTGAGCAAGCCGCGGCGGCTCGGAGCTGGAGCTTGAGCAGCGATGAACGGCGCAGCCTCGATGCCCTCGCGGCCGCGCGCATGCCTGCCAATCCCTTTCAGAGCGCCTGAGCGCTTAGTCACCACCCATTTCAGGGGAGGGATCGGGGGTGAGCACAACGGTCATCTGCTCACGCTCCGGTGCCTGGGGGGTTTCGATCCGACGGACCATCGGCACGACACGAGCCCGGGGGGGCTCAGGCGCGACCGGCTCAGGCGGCGTGACCTCCTCAGGCTCAGACGCACCCTCGTCACAGGCGGAGAGCGCCTCCTGCAGCAGCGAATCAAAGGTGGCACCAGGCAGACGGTGCCGGGCGATCTCCAGGAAGGCGCGGGCCAAGGATTCGCCAGCCGCAGCCTTCAGGGCCGGGTTGGTCCGGCGCTGCTCCTGCTCCTCCTCAACGGCACGGATGAAGCGATCCGTGACATCCCGCTTGGTGGCCGCACGAATGCGCGTCTCCTGCTCCTGGGGGTTGAGGCTGAGCTGTTGATCGAGTTCCTCAAGGCGCCGGCAGAGGCTCTCCATCACCTCCTTGGCTTCTTTGCCCACATGGGCGAGCTGGCCATCGGAGAGGCGAGGGAGGTCAGCAACAAAGACCTTGCCGTGGTCCCTCAGGGTCAAGAAGGTGGGCCGGACATTGCTGCGACCGGAATAGGGCTCGCGGCGCAGGGGACGATTGGGGGCCACCGGTCCAGCGGAGCTGCGGCGGCGGGTGATTCGCCCGGAGTTACCTACAAATGCAGCAGAAGATTGCGCGTTGAAAGACATCTCAAACAACCCTATAAACAACAGAACCTTGAACAGAAAGAAATCTGAACAACGGCCAATAGAACTGAATTACGGAACAACCACAAAACAGCTTGCGCGGAACCTAGGCAACAACTCAGGAGAAGGTGCCTTGTTCGTGCATGACTGAAGCAATTTGGCAGGTCCAGGCCGCCGGTTCAATACGGCAAACCCGCCAAGGGCTCTGCCCCAGCCTCGCCGGCCTCAACACTGCCCAGCAGCCAGGCGCGGTGCCCCGCCTCCTGGCAGACCGCGATCGCCCGCTCCACCTGAGCCTCAGGCAGCACAAGCGCCAGCCCCACCCCCAGGTTGAAGGTGTTCCAAAGATCCCGCTCTGGGACCTCGCCCTTCTCCTGCAGCCAGCGGAAGAGCGCGGGGCGCTCCCAGCTCCCCGGGTCAATGCGGCCATGGACACCGGCAGGCAGGGTCCGCGGGAGGTTCTCCGGAAGCCCGCCCCCCGTGATGTGTGCCATGCCGTGGAGCGCCAACCCGTCCTGGAGGAGCCGCTGCACAAGTGCCGGGTAGAGCACGGTCGGCTCCAGCAGGGCATCGAGAACCGGCAGGCCAGCCCCCTCCAGCGGGGTGGAAGCGGTCACTCCATGGGCCTCGAGGATGCGGCGCACCAGGCTGAAGCCGTTGCTGTGCACACCGCTGCTGGCCACAGCAACGATGCGATCACCGGCCTGGACGCGGCTGCCATCAATCAGGTCATCCTCATCGACCACAGCCACACAAAAACCGGCGAGGTCGTAGCGACCAGGCCCGTAAAAGCCAGGCATCTCTGCGGTCTCACCCCCCAACAGGGCACAGCCGCTCTGGCGACAGCCATCGGCAATGCCCTCCACCACTTCCGCCATCGCTTCAGGCGTGAGCTTTCCGGTGGCGATGTAGTCCAGGAAAAACAGGGGCTGGGCGCCGCTGGTCACCACATCGTTGACGCACATGGCGACCAGATCGATGCCGACGCCGTGGTGACGGCCGTGGGCCTGGGCCAACTCCAACTTGGTGCCGACGCCGTCGGTCCCGGAGACCAACAGGGGCTTTTTGATCCCTTCAGGAATTCGGCAGAGCCCGCCAAACCCGCCCAGGCCGCCGACCACCTCAGGTCGGCGGGTGGACTCAACACTCGAGCGGATGCGCTCCACAAAGGCGCGCCCAGCCACCACATCAACGCCAGCGGTGCGGTAGTCCATGCCCTAGACGGCCGATCACTTCTCTGATCCTGCCCCGTCAGCCACCCCTAAGACCCAAAAACAAGTGGACAATTCCAAAATTGCACCACATTTCAATCAGTCGCACTGATGAAAGCCATGACTCCTGCTGATTAAAGAGTCGCAGCGCGTTGTCGCTCAACCCAGGCGGGAAGAGTGTTTCCCAGTGAGATTGCCAATCCTGATGAATACGACCACGCCGAAATATCAGGGAACGTTGATGCAAGTCCGACTAACTTTTGCCAGACCTTCTCAGTTCCAAGGAACACCTCAGCGCATCAGCTACAGAAACCTCGCGTTTTTGACGCTGATTCCAACGAGTTGCAATCCAACCAGTCGCCGCTTCGCGACTAGGTGTTCCGGTTGTTATGCGTCGTCTTTCTCTCCTCGGCGGATTCGCACTCCTGCTCTCGGGCAGCAGCAACGCCAATCCGGTCTTGGCCACCAAGAGCCCTGCGATCCCTGAGATCCCAGCGGCCAAGTCGGTTGCCCTGCGGAACGTCGAGACCCCAGGAGCTGAGTCCGAAACCCTGAAGAAGCCCGCCGCGCCGGCTCTTCCGATCGCGGTTCGCTCCGTCAGCACCGGTGAGGCCAGTTGGTACGGCCCCGGTTTCTACGGCAATCGCACCGCCAACGGCGAACTCTTCCGCCCCGGCACCTTGACCGCGGCGCACCGGACCCTGCCCTTCGGCACCAAGGTCCGCGTGACCAACCTCTGGAACGGCCGCAGCGCCATCGTTCGCATCAACGACCGAGGCCCCTTCCATGGCCGCCGGGTCATCGATCTCGCCCACGGTGCCGCCAGTCAGCTGGGTCTGATCTCCAGCGGAATCGCCCAGGTGAAGCTTGAGGTGCTGCAAGCTCAGTAGGGATTCAACCCTTCGCTGTGCAGCTGCTGCGAACCCGCGCCGAACTCGAGGCCTGGCGCCGGGCCTGCGCTGATCGCAGCTTGCACTGCGTCCCCACGATGGGGGCCTTGCATGGGGGCCACGCCAGCCTGATCCGCCGGGCCAAGCAGCCAACCCCAGTGGATTGCAACCCACTGGTGCTGACCAGCGTGTTCGTGAACCCGCTGCAGTTCGGCCCCAACGAGGACTTCGCCCGCTACCCGCGCTGCCTAGAAGCTGATCTGCAGATCGCCCAGCAAGCCGGAGCCGACGCCCTTTTCGCACCAAGCGTGGAAGAGGTCTATCCCGAGGGGGAGTGTGAACTCACCCGCGTACAACCGCGGCCTTCGCTGCAAGCGGGACTCTGCGGCCGACACCGAGCCGGACATTTCGATGGGGTGGCCACGGTCGTCGTGCGCCTGCTGGCCCTGATCCGCCCCCAGGTTCTGCTGCTGGGCGAGAAGGACTGGCAGCAACTGCAGATCCTCAAGAGCGTCGTCCAGGATTTGGGCTTACCGGTCCAGGTCTGGGGTTGCCCCACCCTGCGCGAGGCCGATGGCTTGGCCATGAGCTCCCGCAATCGCTACCTCTCCAGCGGCGAGCGCCAGCGCGCCTCCGCCCTGCCCCAGGCGCTGCAGAGAGCCGCCCAGCGCTGCCTCGGGCAGCCGGAGCTCGAGCTCGCGCCAGTGCAAGCGGAGGTCCAACGGGCCCTGGAGGAGGCCGGCATGGTGGTGGACTATGTGGAGGCGCTGAAGCCCCAGAGCCTCCAGGCCCAACCCCGTCTGGGGGGACTGACCCTGCTGGCGGCAGCTGCCCACTGCGGCCCCAGCCGACTGATTGACCACGTCTTTCTCATGAGCCGAGCCCCAATCGTTGCCATCGATGGCCCTGCCGGCGCCGGCAAAAGCACCGTGACCCGAGCCTTTGCCGAACGGCTGGGGCTGATCTATCTGGACACCGGGGCGATGTATCGCGCCGTGACCTGGTTGGTGCGGGACCGCGCTGTCGACCCCAGCAAGGCTGAGGAGGTCGCTCCTCTCCTGGCCGATCTCGATCTGCAGCTCAGCAGCACCTCCAGTGGTCAACGGGTGAGCGTCAATGGCGTGGATGTCACCGATGCGATCCGCTCCCCGGAGGTGACGGCCCAGGTCTCTGTCGTTGCAGCCCACGGCTGCGTGCGCGAGGCCCTGACCCAGCAGCAACAGGCGATGGGCGCGCGCGGCGGCCTGGTGGCGGAAGGCCGCGACATCGGTACGGCCGTGTTCCCAGATGCCGAACTCAAGGTCTTTCTGACCGCCACCGTGAGCGAGCGGGCCCGGCGCCGGGCCCTCGATCTGGAAGAGCGTGGTTTTGAGGTGCCGGAACGGGCGGATCTGGAAGCGCAGATTGCCGAGCGCGATCACCTGGACTCCACCCGGGCCGTGGCCCCCCTCACCCAAGCGGAAGATGCCCTTGAGCTGATCACCGATGGCCTGGCCATCGACGCGGTGATTCAGCGGCTCGTGGATCTGTTCCGCGAGCGCGTTCCCCACGACGCCTGGCCGGACCCCAACTAGTCCCGCGTCAGGGTCTCCAGCAAGCCTGAACAGGCGTCCTCGAGCAGATCGAGGACGTGCTCAAAGCCCTGCTCACCGCCGTAATAGGGATCAGGGACTTCCTGATCGCCAAAGCGGCGGCAATGGCTGGTCATCGGTTCCACCAGGGCCAAACCGGGGCGGGAGCCCAGCTCCGCCGCGAGGGCGCGAACGGCCTGCAGGTTGTCGTCATCCATCGTCAGGATGCGATCAAAACTGCTGAAGTCGGCCAACTCGATCTGGCGGGCGCGGCTGGGGAGGTGAATGCCGCGGCGCTCGGCGGCGGCGCGCATACGCCGGTCCGCTGGGTGACCGACGTGCCAGCCGCCGGTGCCGGCACTGTCGACCACGAAGCGGTCCTCCAGACCCGCTTGGGCGATCAGGTGCAAAAAGACCCCCTCGGCGGCAGGCGAGCGGCAGATGTTGCCGAGGCAGACAAAGAGCAATCGTTGTTCAGCCATGGGCTTCCTCCAGCCGCTGCAGGGCGAGCGCAGCGCGCAGCTGCACCACCGCCGCTTCCTCCTCAGGGTTGTCCTGGAGCTGCCGCAGCGCCTGGCGCAGGGCCAACTGATCAGAGGCCTGAAGGGCCGTGAACCAGGTCTTGGCCAGATGCTCTAAACCGACGATGACGGCGTAGCGCACCACCCATTCACCGTCTCGGCAGCCATCGAGAAGAACGGCCAAACAGCGGCTCAGGCTGGCGCTGCGCTCTTCAGCGCTCAGGGCCTCCAAGCGCAACTGCCCAAGCCCGCGGGCCGCGGCACGACGGACGCTCGGACCAATGTCCTTACCCAGGGCATCCTCAAGCACCTCAAGGCCGCGGACATCACCGATGCCCGCGAGGGCGCGGACGGCCCAGGCCCGGGCGCCGTAGTTGTAGCCGTCAATGTTGGAGAGGATCGTCTCGACCGCCGGGGTGCCGATGGCCACCAGGCCATCGACGGCGGCCACTGCCGCTCCAGGGTTATTGAAACCAAGGATTTCCACCAGACAGGCCGCGCCATCGGGATGGGCGCTGGCGGCCAGGGCCTGGGTGGCCTGAAGCAGACCCAAGGCACTGTCAGCGCGGCGCACGGCCTCCACCAACTCAGCCACCTGGGAGGGGCTCATTGACATCGACGTCATGGCGGGATCAGAGCAGGTCATCCATGGCCTCCAACACCGCCACCGTGGAGGCATCCAACTGGGAGGGAGCCCCAGCGTCCTGGTTTTCCACTAAACCGCGCAGGGCAATCAACTTGAGGCTGTTCTCCGCCAGGGTCGCCGCAATGGCCGGCAGGGCTGGCCGCCAGCCCGCGCCCCCCAGATCCATCAGGGCCGCGCGGCGCACCTGCAGTTGCTGGTGTTGAAGCAGCGCCAGGAGCTGCTCTCCCCAGCGGGGCTCCTGGGTGAGTTGGAGTAGGGCGCGGCAGGCGGCGCTGCGGATCAGGGGACGCTCGTGCTGCACGAAGGGTTCAATCACGGCCACCACCTCAGCGGATCCCTCACCGATCTCACCGAGGGCCTCCAGGAGCGCTTCGCAGGGTTCCTGCAAGCGGGGGGTGCCGCTGCGCTGCGCGCCAGCGACCGCAGGACCACTGGCCAGACGCCGCTGCAAAGCAGGGACAGCACGCCGGGCTTTCAGTTCGCCCAGGGAGCGGGCCGCGGCTTCCCGCAGACCATCGTCCTCGTCCTCCAGGGTCGCCAGCAGATCGTCAATGGCGGCCTCGGCCGCCCCCCCCAGCTTCCCCAGGGCCCGGGCGGCATTGCGGGCCACGGCGTTCTCCTCCACACCGGCGCCGGCATCGCGGGGACGGCGTTGGCGCAGGGCCTCCTGCAGCAGCGGAACCGCATCGGGATGGCTGCTGCGATTGCGGCCCAACCACCAGGCGGCGTAGTACTGGGCGGAGGGGTCATCGCTCAGGCGCAGACGACGCAGGGCCTCCTCCTCAGAGATCGGATCGCCGTTCCCGGAGATCGGCGGGTCGGCGGGGCCGGCAACCATCGGTTTCCACAGGTTGCGGCGATGCTGCCACCGCCAGGGACCATCGCAGGGCTTCCGGGCAGCGAACAGCAACAAAAAAGCCCCCCTTGCGGGGGGCTCGCGTCGAGACTTTGCCGTCTCTGC
>NZ_JAFMNJ010000027.1:12341-24426 GCF_017859255.1 Vulcanococcus sp. DEBay_Sum29NL08_54 | reverse complement strand
GGAGCCATTCGTCGCCGCATGACGGGTTCGATCGAGATCCCCACGTCATCCACCACGCCTCAGGTGAAGCTCCACTATTGGACCAATGGCGGGGCCCAGAGCGTTGTTGTCCCCCTCGATGAGGAGGTCCAGCGCCACCGCCTGTTGCTCTCCAACGGAGCCGTCCTGCTCAAGCGGGAACTGATGGCCGCCTAGGCAAAAAAAAGCCCCGCCAAAGGCAGGGCTTTTCGGGATTCGCTTCAAGGGTGTGACCTTGTTTCCACCTTTGAGGCGAATCCACTCCTCACACGCACCAACCGTCGCCAGAGGACTGGCACAGTGCCAGTTCTTTGTAACCAGTTGTTCAACCGCACAGGCTCTGGGGCATTCGCTTCCCTAGAACGGCGCTTGGAAACATTCCATTCCAACCTCACACCACGGCAAGCCCCCTCGGCATGAGGGGGCTTTTTTGTGACTGGAGCTTGCCCACAAAAAACCCCGCCGAGGGCGGGGTCGGGGGGTGTGAGGAATGGTGCAACCCATGCAGGTAGACCATGCCGCCGGCATGAACCAGTGGAGCGCTGATGGCCGCTGTTCCACCTCGGCGGTACTTCTGCTCTAGCCAGGACCTGGGCGGTTGGCAGCGGGTGCTTCTGCTTAGTTGCTGACGATCAGGGTCTGGGCTGCACTGCGGCGGACCAGCTCGGCCAGGGTCAACATCTCGGCCCTGTGGATCAGGCCGATGCAACCGCCGGTTCCGCTGTTCCAGTTGCGGCCTGCACTTGGGTCCAGGTGGATTCCTAAAACGCGGCGGCCCGTGCTGAAGAGGGGCTCGAGGCCGATCCAGACGGGGCCGAGCTCCCGCGGATACTCATGGCCCAATGGTTCAACTGCGCCGATCGAATAGGTCCCGGGCGGGAGGGGCGCCTGGCTACCCAGTTGGTGCCGGTTGGCGCCTTGGTATTCCGCCCGTCCGCTGACGGCTTCGAAATGCCGCACCGGTTGTCCAGGGATCTCGAGTTTCAGGTCCCAGATCGGATCCCCTGTGCGGGGGAGGCGGCGGTTGGTGCGCTCAAACGTCAGCCTTGGGGCCGGCGCTTCCGGCTCGGCAATCGCCAGCTCTTGGGCCGCGGCGGATGGTGCCAGGGTTGCGGCGAGAACGCAGCCACCCAGCAGCTGACCAAGCTTGCGACCCATGGGACTCCCGCGTGAGATCGGGGTGTCCTAGGGGGATTTCTTTTTCTCTCTTCAGAGAAAAACCAGTTGTGCAGTCGGCTCAGCGGCTGTCAGGGCTGACATTGCCTCCTGTGGTGGTCAGGGTGACTTCAGGCGATTGCTGTTCTGAGGCTGCCGATGGAGAGGGAACTGAGCCAGGTGCTCACGCAGTGCCATCACCTCACCAGGCCCTATCGAATCGACAGCGGGGATGGATTCCGCCTGGATCGGATCGATCCGGGCGACACCCTGGATCTGCCCTCCGACAAGAAGGCGGCCCGAGAGGCACTCGAGCAGGGCGTTCAGATGCTCTCGGAGCTGCAGCAGCGTCTTTATGCCCAGAACAAGTGGGCGGTGCTGCTGATCTTTCAAGCGATGGACGCCGCGGGCAAGGACGGAACGATCAAACATGTGATGAGCGGGGTGAATCCCCAGGGCTGCCAGGTGACCTCCTTTAAAGCCCCCTCCGCGCTGGACCTTGATCACGACTACCTCTGGCGCGCCAATCAAGCCCTGCCGGAGCGCGGGCGCATCGGGATTTTTAACCGCAGTTACTACGAGGAGACCCTGGTGGTGCGGGTCCATCCGGAGCTGTTGGCCAAGCAGTCCTTGCCGCCTGATTTGGTCGGGCCAAAGCTCTGGCAACAGCGTTTCGAGGACATTCGCCACTACGAGCGCTATCTGAGCCGCAACGGGGTGGTGGTCCTGAAGTTCTTCTTGCACCTTTCCAAAGAGGAGCAAAAGCGCCGTTTTCTGCAGCGTTTGGAGCGTCCCGAGAAGAACTGGAAGTTTTCAGCGGCTGATATCCGCGAGAGGGGGTTCTGGGAGGACTACAGGCAGGCCTATGAGGAGATGATTCGCGAGACCGCCACAGCCCATGCGCCGTGGTTTGTCGTGCCGGCTGATCACAAGTGGTTCACCCGTTTGGTGGTCGCGGCGGCGGTGATTGAGCGTTTGGATGGCCTGGATCTGCGCTATCCCGAGGTCAGCCAGGAGGCAAAGCAGGCCCTGGCCCAGGCGCGCGAGCAGTTGCTGGCTGAGTGAGGCTGTCGCCTGTCGTAGCGATCCGCTGACAGAGCCGCTGCTGGCCGAGGTAAGTCGGTGATGATAGGACCCGTCGCCATCCAGGGCAGAACTGTGACGCAAAGCAACTCCAACGCCAAGAGCAGCAACCAGCGTCCCTTCGCCTGGATCCGCGACCTGATTCCCTCGGGGATCAAAGAAAAGATTAAGGAGACGGTTCCTGGGATCGCTCCGCCTTCCAGCGACTCCATCGAGGTTGTCGAGGGTGTCCAGGACGCTTCCACCCACGTGGTATTTCTACCCCGTGATCCCCAATGGGCCTACTGCTTCTGGTCCATCAGCGCGGCGGATCGCAAGAGCGCCCAGAAGGCCGGTGCGACCCAGCTCTGCATTCGTCTAGCGGACGTGACGGGCCTAGGCGGCGAGCAGTCCCATCCCCACACCCTGCAGGAGCTGGTGGTGGATGGCAACGCCAGTGAATGGTTCTTGCCCGTGCCCCTCGATGGCCGCGACTACCGCGTCGAGCTGGGCTATCGCCTGCGCTCCGGTGGTTGGTATTCCCTGGCCTTCTCGGCCGTGGCTCATGTCCCAGGCATGGAGCCCTCCCAGCGCATTGCCGATGCCTTTGTTCCCTTCTCCCTGGAGGTTGGCCCGAGCGCTGCTCCTCAAGCGCTGACCACCCCCAGCTTTGGTGCGGGCGTGCAGCACGAGCAGCACTACCAGCGGGCGACCCTTCCCACCCGTAGCCGCCGCGTCGGCTCCGAGGTGCTGCACGAATACGACCTGGCGGGCCCTGGTCCCCTGAATGATTCCGGTCTGGGTGTCTGGGCCAGTGGCCGCACCGAGTCCGGTGCTGGCGCAGCCCGTCAGCGCTCCTTCTGGTTGGTGGCTGATGCCGAGCTGATCGTCTACGGCGCCACGGATCCTGCCGCCAGCCTGTTCATCGGTGACGAGCAGATTCAGCTGGAGCGCGATGGCAGCTTCCGCATTCACGTCCCCTTCCGTGATGGTGAGCAGCTCTACCCGGTTCGCGCGATTGCCGCTGATGGTGAGCAGGAGCGCTCCATTGCGATGGAGTTTGAGCGCCGCACCCCCCACGCTCGGGTCAACACCGCCGAAGAGGCCCAGACCGAGTGGTTCTAACGGCTGGTTTTCGACAGGTCTCGGAAACCCCCGCTTTCCGTTGCGGCGGTGCTAAAAAAATCCAGTTCTGATCGTTCCGGAATGGACTACCTCGTGCTTGCCTCCGCTGTCGCTCCCCGAGGCGTTCCCGTGATCCTGCCGGCCCTCGGCGGTGCAGGTTTGATTGCCCTGCTGGTCTTCTTCCTGTCTCAGGCTTCCGCCAAGAGCTGAGACCGTTCATCGAAGCCGCCGCGCCTAGTCCTGGGCGGCGGCTTTTTTGTGTTCGGCTTCGGCTGGATCGGGCTGCGTGAAGGTCAAGACGCAGTAGTAGCGCGTATTGCCGTAGCCGATCTCCACGTCGTTGCAGTTGCTGCTGGTCACCCTGGCCCCCTTGGGCAGTTGTGACATGGCCTCCTGCCAGGCCTGTTGGCGGCTAAGGGGTGATTGCGAGGAGACGGATCCTTCCGCAGCCAGGCCCTGCATTGAGAATCCAAGCAGTGCGGCGGTGCCGACGGCCAAGCTGCTCTGGCGCCAACCGTTCATTGGGGTTCAGCGGCTCTCTCCAGACATAGCTACGGACGGCTCCAGTCCGTTGATCCAGCGCCGACCGGCGGGGACCAGGGAGCGCTCGACTTCCCGCCAGGGAAATCCCCCCTGCTTGCAGTCGAGGTCCTCCCCCATGCCGTAGCCCAGGCCGTCATGGACCTCCTCGAGGGCCTGCGGGAAGCTCAGCTGCTTGATCGAGGCGTAGACCCGCGCAATCGCGTTGACCTCGCCGGGGGTGCTGCTCCCGTTGGCGTAACGCTCACGTAGCGCTTGTGCAGAGTGCATGGGCTGGGCCTTCCCCTCTGCCCTCAAGGCTGGCAGCGGATTGCTGGGCTAGCTCGGATTCAGGGCCTGACATTCGAAAAACGTTTCCTTCAGGCTGCTGTGATCGCGATCCAGCGATCCCGTCCCTTGCATGGCCATGCTTAGCCGCGATTCCAGTCCGAGCAGCGCGGTGTAGCAGCGCAGTTGGTTGGCATCATCGGCGCGGTTTTTCAGTTGATGGGAGGTTCCCATCGCCGCGCTGCAGTCCGCCCGCGAACCACCGTTGAAGCAGCGCATGGCCGCCTGTTGCAGGCTGAGCAGGGACTGGGCCTGGGCCGCTGGAGCGGCCAGCAGCGCGAAGAGCAGGAGCCAGCGGCGGTTCAACGGGGCATCGGCCGATGAGCGCAACACTAAGAAGCCGGCCCCGATTGGAGCCGGCTTCGGACGTCTTGCCTTGTGATCGCGCTAGTGCGTGTGCGGAGCCTCCTCGCTGTGGTCGTGCTGCCAGCGGGTCAGGGTCGCTGGGGAGAACTTGTGTCCATGCTTGCGGGCAACAGAAACGACGCAGCTGTTGTTCTCGCCGCACTTGTCGAGCTCGCGCTGCATGCTTGTGTTGCCCTTGGCTTTACGCATGAACAGTTCAAGTTGATGTCTTGACATGGCGTATTCCATGGAAAGATCCACCTACCGCTAGCGGTAGATCTGCTGCGATTGGCCTGAGTTCAGCTTCTCTCCCTGTTGAAGATTGTCTGTGTTTGTTCTCTCTATTCAGAGAAAAAGATCGGGTCTTGGCTCGCTCGGTAGGGTCATCGGCATGAACGTTGCATCCCCTCTGACCCGTCTTCTGGGCGCTTCTGCGGCTGCCGTTGCCGTCTTGGCTGCTCCAGTCTTCGCGGCGGAGCCTGATCCCTATGCCCAGTTCATGGGGCACTACGAACGGGTCTTGAAGGCTCAGAATTCGGGCGATCTCTATCGCCTCTGCCGCTCCATGCAGGCGATGGATGGCCTGTTGATTGAGCACTTCGCCGTGTTTGAGCAGCGCGATCCCGCTACGGACTGGATGGAGGTGCGGGCTTCCTACAAGCCTGTGCTCGACGACCAGTGCGGCCAGGTCAGTGTTCCCCAGAAGAGCCCGCCGAAGGGGGATGCTCCTGCTGCCAAGCCCCAGAGCTAAGGCTCAGTCGTCGCTCTGCAGGAAGCGCGGAGCGAAGCGCCAGGCCAACACAAGGCTCGCGAGGCCGTAGGCCACAAAGGTGGTCGCTTGGCCGAAGCTGCCCGTGCCATACAGCTCACGCTCCAGCAGGACGTAATCCATCACGGACGCCACTGTCCCCCAGAGGATCACCCAAACCGAGACATAGGCAATGCCCTTGAGCGTGCGTTCCATGCTCACCACATCCACTCGTCAGGGGAGGGGATGCCGCTTTCGCGGCGCACCCGAGCGATGCGTTCGCTGGCGCGCTGCTGTTCTTCGCTGCGGCTGAGCCAGGGCCGAATCCGATTGGCCGCCTTGCTGGCATCCAGGGCGGAGGGCAGTCGGGTCAGCTTGTAGTTCGCCCCGTTATGGGTGGTGGTCTCCGTCATCGCGCTATCGGTTCAGCCAAAGCTTGATCGCAACCGTGGCGGCGGCCGCCGCCAAGATCCAATAGAGCCAGGTCAGGTTCAGCACCGTCGCCAGCACCAGGCCGATCACAAAGAAGACCAGAAATCGGCCGAGGGTCATTTCTGCTTCGCTTGATAAATCGACCCTAACGCACTGCGGCGGTTGCTCTTTCAGTGAAAGAAGCCGCCAAAAAAGAAGTGGAACTCTCCATGCCCAACGCGTTTTGTTGTGCAGCCTTGGTGGAGAGTTGACGTAGGTCTGATGTCCCAACCGGTGTTGGTGGTGGGAGCGGGGCCGGTGGGTCTCACCCTGGCGCTGGCCCTGCGTCAGCAGGACATCGCCGTTCGGGTGGTGGAACGGGAGCCGAAACCCTCCGAGCGCTCCAAGGCCCTGGTGATCTGGCCGCGGACCCTGGAGTTGTTGGATCTCCAGGGCTGCGTTGAGCCTTTCTTGAAGGCTGGGATTCAGGGCCATGGAGCCCGGATCCAGGCCGGTCAACGCCTGCTGGCGGCGCTCTCCTTTTCCAAGGTGCAGAGCGCCTTCCCCTACGCCTTGATGATTCCCCAGAACCGCACGGAGGCGGTCCTGACCCAGTTGCTGGCGGAGCGGGGTGTCTCGGTGGAGCGCCAGCTGGAACTCAGCGGGTTCGCCGCCTCCGATGGCGGTGTGACGGCCGAACTCAGCCGAGCCGATGGCAGCACGGAAACGATGGAGTGCAGTTATCTGCTGGGCTGCGATGGTGCCCACAGCCTTGTGCGCCATCAGCTGGGTCTGGCCTACAGCGGCGAAACCCTGGAATCGAATTGGGTTCTGGCGGACGTCAAGCTCGACGGCCCCGCAGCTTCCGATCAGGTGGCCGTGGTCTGGAATCCCGAGGGGATCCTGGCCCTGTTCCCGATCGTCGGAGATCGCTTCCGCATCATTGGCGATGTCTCGGGGACGGAGGCGGCCGATCCCAGCCTGGAGCAGGTTCAGAGCCTGGTGGAGCAGCGCTTGGGATCAGGCTTCCGCGCCCATGATCCGATCTGGCTCAGTCATTTCCGGATCAACGAGCGCAAGGTCGATCGCTACAGCGTCGGGCGGGTCTTCTTGGCGGGGGATGCGGCCCATATCCACAGCCCAGCTGGGGGGCAGGGCATGAACACGGGCATGCAGGATGCCTTCAACCTGGCTTGGAAACTGGCCCTGGTGCTGCAGGGCAAGGCGGGGCCACAGCTGCTGGAGACCTATTCCCCGGAACGCAGCGGGATTGGCGATCGGGTGCTGCGCAATGCCGGTGTGTTGACGCGGGTGGCTCTGCTGCGGCAGCCCCTGCTGCGTCGGCTGCGGAATCTGGCGTTCACGAATTTGGGCCGCAGTCGTCGCGTTCAACGTCGCCTGGTGGCGCAGCTCTGCGAGACCGATCTTCACTACCGCGGCAGCGCCCTGGCTCCGGTTCTGGCTCGCTCAGCAGGCGGACTGCGCCCCGGTGAGCGCACGCCGGATCTGCCCTGCCAGGGCCCCAGTGGCCAGACGCGACTGCACGCCCTGCTGCGCTCCGGTCGCTTTGTGTTGCTGTCCGTTGGTGTGCCGCTGCCGCTGGCCGGCTCTGCCCTGGCGAGCGACTGGTTGGTTCCGGCTAGTGCGGAACCCCAGGAGGGCTACATGGCTGGCCAGACCTATCTGATCAGGCCGGATGCCTACCTCTGCAGCAGCAGCCCCAGTGCCGATCAGGAGCGCCTTGTGGCCCTGTGGGATCAGTGGCGCTGAGCTGGTTTTCGACGAGTTGCATCGAAGAGTGGAAGATTTGATTAAGTCCGAAGAACGAATATTCCCGTTTGGTCAGTTTTGGGTTGATCAGCAAAAAACACCATGTTCTGGCCTTTCCGGACTAGCTCCTCCATCGGTGTCGATCTGGGGACGGCGAACACCCTGATGTACGTATCAGGCAAAGGAATCGTCCTCGACGAGCCCTCCGTTGTCGCTCTTGATTTAGAACGCGGCATCCCACTGGAGGTGGGAGAAGGCGCGAAACGCATGATCGGTAAAACACCTAAAGCGATCCAGGCGATTCGTCCCCTGCGCGATGGCGTGATTGCTGATTACGCCGCCGCCGAGCTCATGATCCAAACCTTCATGCGCCGCGGCAATGCCGGTAAGTCCACCGCCCCTCGCATGGTGGTTGGCATCCCCAGCAGCATCACCGACGTGGAGCGCCGGGCTGTCCGTGAAGCCGGCATCACCGGCTCAAAAGAGGTCTATCTGATCGATGAGACCGTGGCCGCCGCCATTGGCGCTGGCCTGCCGATCACCGAACCCGTCGGCAGCATGATCGTTGACATCGGTGGTGGCACAACCGACGTCGCCGTCTTGAGCCTCGGCTCACCCGTGGAGAGTGAGTCCATTCGGATTGCCGGTGATGAAATCACCGAGAGCATTGCCGACTATCTGAAAAAGACCTATGGCCTGGTGATCGGTGAAGCCACCGCTGAGAAGGTCAAGATCAGCATCGGCTCGGCCCACGCCAATGCCCGCAACGATGATCGCCACATGGAGGTGAGCGGCTTCAACAACCGCACCGGACTGCCCGAGAGCATCACCGTCACCGCCGGTGAAATTCGCGAGGCGATCCAACAGCCCCTGGGCGCCATCGTTGACACGATTAAGCGCGTCCTGGAGAACACCCCCCCAGAACTCGCCGCTGACGTTCACGCCCGCGGAATCGTGCTCGCCGGTGGCGGTGCCTTGATCCCGGGGATCAGTGACTTGATTACTGAATCCACGGGCATCTTCACCATCGTTGCCGATGATCCGCTCCACTGTGTGGTGAACGGTTGCGGTCAGGTTGTGGACGACTGGCAGAACCTCAAGCGCTGCACCAGCGCTGACACCTAGGTCCGCTCTCCGGCCTTGAAACACTGGCCCCCGGGATCACCCGGGGGCTTTTTTGTGTCTTAGCTGGCCTGGGTGAGGGCCAGGAGTGCCAGCACCTTGTCTTCCAGTTGGTTGATTCGTCTCCACTGCGCGGTGCCCATCGTGCTGGGGGCCAGTTCAGCGCGCAGGTCCTCCAATAGGCCCAGGGTCTCTCGGGCGGTGCTCTGGAGTGACGCCGTCTTGATCTTCATCAAGGATCCGCAGTCGAGCCCATCAAACAAGCCCCTTCGTTGGCGTCAAGGGCTGTTCTCTTCATGCCAATAGAGCAGGGAGTTGGCTCGGTGCAAACCAGTGACGGTCTGGCAGAGGCCTGAGGCCCAGCAGACCCGGTAGTCGCCATCACGCAGGGCTTCGATGCTGGAGCCCTTGGGGGTGATCACCAGCACCCGGTCTGGATTGATTGCGCAATGCTCCATCGCCTCCTCGTCTGCCGATCAGTCATGGCTCAGCTGCCTGGGGATTGGCAAGCCTGGGCCAGGCCTGAATTTTTCGCCTGCGCGAGGTATTTAGACAGTGTTAGGGCTGGTTCATGGACCAGATCCAACGACCAGAATTCGAGACTGTCCTCACGACGCTGCACCAGAGTTTCTCCGGTGATCGGGGTGTGGGCCGGGTCTTTTGGGAGAAGGGGCTGATCGAGCGCGTGGAGTCCCATGCGCTCACGCCCCATCGCCTCAAGGAGGCCTGCGGATTGGTGCGCTCCTACGAATGGGCCGAGCACTACGTGCTGGAGGCCCCTGATCTCCATGAGGCCTGGAGCCGTTCTTTGGAGGTGCTGACCGCCACCAACAACCTGCTGGCCTGGGCCTCGGAGTTGGGGTTGATCTATTCGCGCTCCACCAGTGCGGATTGACGCTCCTCGGGGCTAGAGCGTCGAGCGCCATTCGTTGAGCAGCTGGTAGCGCCACTCCGGCCTGATCAGCTCGCTGCGAAAGACCGCGAACTGGTGTTGTGGGTAGTCCGCTTCGGCGAGCGACTTGGCCTGCTGCCGGTTCTCTGCGACCACGTGGAAGCGGCCATAGTCAGCCGGCCCGGAGTGAAAGACCTCAAAAATGTGATTCATCGCGTCCATGGCCTCTGCCTCCGGCCTAGCAACGCGATGCCCTTGTCGTCAGCGCCTCAGCTCAGATACCAGCGCACCAGAGCCAAGACCTGGCCGGCTGGCCCAAAGCCCGTGAGCCATTCGCCAACCAGGGCCGCGGCAAAGCCGACCATGGCGACCCGGCCGTTGAGTTGCTCGACGGCCTTCAGAGCGGAGACGTCCCAGGGTCTCTGGGAGGTCATGCTCTTGCCGAAGGACTCGACCGGTTCGTAGCGGAACTCCTGTTTGTTCATCGCGAGCGCCTGGGCCGGATCAGAAACAGAAGGGAAGGTACTGGGTGTGGCAGGCGGCGTAGCCGTCAATCAGGGGACCCAGGCCGATCTGGTGGGCGATGCCCTGGCCGGTGAGGCCCTCGGTGATGATCCCGATCACGATGCCGAGCATCGCCATCCGACCGTTGAAGCGCTCGACCTGCTTGAGCTGCTGCGCGTGAATCAGCTCTTCAGCGCGGTTCTGGCACCACTGGTCTGTGACTTGGTTGGTGTTCATGACTGTTGGGGTTCGGATTTGAGTAGGGATGCGGCAATCCAGCCGGCGAAGAGAAGAACTGCGGTCAGGGCCATCGTTTATTTGCGGGTGGGGCCCAGGTCGCTGGGGCGAGAGAGCACGTACACCACCCCTGCGGTCAGGAGCGCACCCACGACAACCATCGCTGTGATGGCCATCCCGTAATCGGCTTCCATGGTGGTGTTGCGAAACGTAAAGCAAATGTAACTCTCTGTAACGTGCTTTGGCAAGTCGTCTGCGCCGGCTCGACAGTCCCGTTAACGCGACCGGCAGCTTCCTTGTTCCGTTTCCTGTTCAACCTGCTCTGGTTTGTCCTGGGCGGACTGGTCATGGGCCTGGGCTGGTGGTTCGCAGGCCTGCTCTGTGCCATCAGCGTGGTGGGCCTGCCCTGGGCTCGCTCCTGCTTCGTGATCGGCAACTTCTCCTTTTGGCCTTTCGGTCAGGAGGCCATTTCGCGCCAGACCCTCACGGGCCGCCGCGATTGGGGTACGGGTCCCCTGGGGACCATGGGGAACGTGATTTGGTTTCTCGTGGCCGGTTGGTGGCTGGCGATCGGTCACCTGGCCTCAGCCCTGGCCTGCTTCCTCACGGTTGTGGGAATTCCCTTTGGCCTGCAGCACATCAAGTTGGCGCTGATCGCCTTGGCTCCCGTCGGCATGACGGTCGTTCCGAAGCGTTGAGCTGGGCTCATCCAGAAGCGAGGCCTTGAGCAGTCCGGCGATGCCCCAGATCAGTTCCAGCGGATCGGTGAGCAGCAGCACAACGGCAGGGCCTGGTCCCCTTCCCTAGCGACGCGGCTGGATCAGCGGATCGAGACGCAGGGTTCTGTTCAGCTTTTGCGCAGGTGTGTGTTGCGGGCCGTCGCTCTGGCTAGGACGAGGGTCCACCTCCCACTTGCCATGCTTCGGCGCTACCAGGTCTGGAGTTGCAGTTCCTCCACTCCGGGTGCGCGCTCAGTGCAGGCGGAGAACCGTGAGCAGGCCATTGCCCTGGCGCGGCGCTTTCATCCGACGGGCCCCCTGGTGGCCATCGACGCGGAGTTGATGGAGCTAGCGCACCCGATCACTGGTGAAGGCGGCCACCATCCAGGCCAGCAGGCTGAGCACCGCGGCACCAAAGGCGAGGAAGGCCAATAGGACATGTTCCATCGCTCCCTTCTAGGACGCTTGCCTGTGAATCGCTGCTCGTGGCTAACGCCCCTGGCCCTCGCTTGTCTCTGCGGCGCCCTTGTGCCAGAGGCCTGGGCCCATGACGACCATGGAGCCGCTGCCCTCGGAGTCGAGGTCAGGGAACTCGCGAACTCCAGCAAGGAGTGGGATGGCCGGATCCTTCCGCCCTATCCATCCGGTCAGCCCCAGGTCAAGGTCCTGCGGATCACGATCCCTGCGGGGGTTCGTCTTCCCCTGCATTGGCATCCGGTGATCAATGCCGCGGTGATTCTCAAGGGCGCCCTCTCCCTGGAGTTGGCGGATGGCTCCAGGCGGACCTTTGGTGAGGGCGAGGCCTTGGTGGAGGTGGTCAACACCGTCCACACCGGACAGGCCCTGGGCGATGACCCCGTGGAGCTGGTCGTCTTCTATGCGGGAGTGCAGGGTTCCCCTACGACGGTCCTGACCACAACGGCCCAGCCCCCGCGTTAGCGCCGGGGCGGCTGGCGGCCTGATGCCACATCAGTAAGGTCGCGAATTCGCGGTTCGCCCGTTCGCTATCGCTGGCGCACTGCTGGCGCAGCCAGGCGCAGCGAGCCAGGTGCGCGAGGTCGGAGGCCGGGAGGCTGATGGGGATGCCCTGCGAACCTGCTCAGCCTGCCA
>NZ_JAFMNJ010000027.1:0-12304 GCF_017859255.1 Vulcanococcus sp. DEBay_Sum29NL08_54 | reverse complement strand
ACCAGGCAGGATGCAGCAGTTGCGCTGAAGCCGGTGAAAGAGATCAGTTTTTGGGAATGGCTCCTGCGCCTCTCCGGCAAGGTCGCGGCTGTCTCCGGTGTGATCGGCCTGTTGGTCTGGCTCACCTGGGTGATGCTCGACGTGAAGAACATGCAGTCGGGCTTCACCCTTCCCACCTAAGAGGGTGCTGACGGCGCAGGGTGTCTTCCTCCGCGTGCGCCGTGGCGCTCCGCCAGCTCCTTGATCGTGGCCTTGCTCGTCAGAAGGACAGCGTGTTGGTTGCTACAGCGGACCTTTAAAAAAACTGAGGCTTTCGCCTAGGACCAGCGGCTGGGGTCCCGGCTGATGGGTAGCCGCCCCAAGGGAGAGGTCGGCAGGAGGTCGGCGCTGATGGTGCTGCAGATCGCATCCATCGGCACGCAAAAGCTGCTGCCGTCTTGATCAAAGGGCCCCTCGACGTAGGCGCCGATTCGCTCAGCGGTGATGAAGCCCAGAAAGAGCACCGCGCCGGTCCAGGCGGAGTCGCGGCTGGCAAAGCTGGCGAAGAGGGCGTAGCCATAGAGCCAGCAGATCAGGCGGATGAAGACGTCGTAGGTCGGCGGTAGCGGAGTGTTGCGAATGCGCTGCAGGCCGCCCAGGGAATTGATGAAGGCGGTGCTGCAGCGCAGCAGGGCATCGCGTCCCCAGTCGTTGATCGCCCCTTGGCCGTAGAGCGATCCGATGAGCTGTGCCCTCTGCTGCAGGCTCCCCTGAAGACTGATGTCCTCCGGGAGTCCCAGGCTGCGGCTGAGGGCATCCACCTGGCTGCGGGCATCGCTGCGCCAGATCCCACGCAGCTCAAAATTCAGCACCCAGCACTGCAGCACCTGCAGGGCCACCAGTTGCTGCTGTTGCTGGCGGAAGGCTTCCTGGCTGCCGATCAGGGTCTGCAGGGTGTCGCGCCATTGCCGCGCTTCGTTGGTGATCGATCCCCAGAGCACCCGGGCCTCCCACCAACGGTTGATCGCCTGGGTGTTGCGAAAGCCCACGAAGATCGAGACCGCGATCCCCAGCATGGAGAGGCCCGAGCCATCAATGATCGAGAGGTCCCGGACCTGGGGATCGGCCTTGATGGCCAGGGCTAGCCCGCAGAGCATCAGCATCAGCAGCAGGTCCAGGCGCATCCGCAGCAGCAGTTCCCACAGCACCCAGGGGATGTTGCGGCGAGCCATCTTGGGCGGCTGACTCACGGGGACTCCGAGGGCTGCTTCGATCATCATTCCCCTCTCCTCCAGCGTCGACCATGGCCGATTGGACGCCCACCCCTGAGCAGCGCGATGGCGTGATCGCACGCACGTTGGAGTTCTTCCGCGATGAATGCGATGAGCTGCAGCAGGAGCTGGGTTGTCCGGAGGCTTTCATCGCTGAGTTGCTCACGGCCTTGGCCCAGACCTACGTCCGCTGAACTGCCCCCATCTGGGGGTAGGCCGCCCGGTGGATGCTCCCTGAGAGTGATTCCATCAGGAAGTGGGAGGTCGCGATGACAGCCCTTAAGAACGGTGGAGCAGCCCGTGATTGTCTGGGGTCCACCTGCATGAAGTGGACCGCCAGCGGCGAGCTCTCCGAGTTGGACCTCCATCGGGTGATGGAGCGCTTGGCCCGCGTGGACCACAACCTGGCCGAGGTCGACACCAAAGCCCAGGCAAGCTAGAACGCCTGTACTAGTTCGCTTGGGGTGGCTGATGCCCGCTTTTCTCTCGGTGCGTCTTGGTGATGTGGTGCTGGTGGAGCCCCCTGAGCAGGACTGGTGGGTCGGTCAGGTGATTCACCGCGAAGGCGGGGCCAGGGACAATGGCAATAGCTTTTTTCAGATCGCCTGCGTGGACACGGGGGTGATCCGAACGGTGAACCCCAACAGCGTCACTGGCGTTGTGAAGCCTTCTTCCCCCAGCGCATGCTCAGCGGCTTGATCCTGGTCCCGGTCCTGTTTGCCTTTTTTGGCTTGTCGGAGGACGACACCGAACAGTTGTTTGGCAAGTCAGGTGAGGCGCCGCCGCCAGCCCATGAACGCTGTCTCAAGGCCCGTGATTACAAGGGCTGCATGGAGTACCAGCGGCGCCAGGTCGAGGACTAGCTGTCCCCTCAGTTGGCGAGATGGGTGGCGAAATCGATCGCGATCCAGGCGGCGCTCAGGGCAATCAGCAGGGGCAGTACACCTTTGACGGTCTCAAGGACCTCCTGGCGCAGCTGGTCTTGCTGCTCGGGGGAGCGGGTCATTGCGGCCTGGGCGAGTGAACTTCTCCAGAGCTAAAAGTTCAAGGCTGCAATGGCATGAGCGCATTCACCTAGGCGAAGGCAAACCAGTCCAGGCGTTGGGCTTGGCCATCGGCCTGGATCTCGAGGAGCTCAAGGCCTTTGACGGTTCCGTCCTGCCGGTACCAGGGGTCTTGGCAGAGGCTGCTGAAGGCCTGACGGGCGGCTTCGAGGGATGGGAAGTCGCCAACCGGGGTGCTGCCCCAGGCGTCGTGGGTCTTGATCCGGTAGGGCATGGATGGCGGCCATCGCTGCCCACCAGTGTCCGGCACCCGCTTCAACAACAAACCCCCCAGCGTTCGGCGGGAGCGCTGGAGGGTTGTTGTTGGGGGCCTCAAGGGGGGCGGCCCCCGTTCGGATAGCGGGTTGGTACTCGACCGCTTCCACAACCGTTATGGCTTCGTGCCTGAGCCTTGGTCCATAGGCACATTCACGGGTTCTAGAAGATGCCGAGGGTCTTCTTCTTGCAGTAGCCCGCTCCGATGTTCATCCAGCCGGAGCGGCAGGGTTGCCCGTTGGTGGGAGCGACCTCGTAGTAGATGGGCGAGACGCAATGGCTCCCTAAATCGTTGACATAGCCGAGCGGACACTGATCCTGGCCTGCGGCCTTGGGGATTCGCTTCTGGGCCAAGCTGGGGCTTGGGGCGGCGAGGGTCAGCAGCAGCAGTCCGCTGCCGCTCAGGCTGAGGATGGTGCGCTTCAAGGGCCCAGTTCCACTGGAGTCAAGCTAGGAAGCCTGTCCCGATTCGGCTGCAAGCTGATGGGCGCGGGCGTTGAGCAGGGCCTCCTGACGGTTGAGGCAAAGCTCGACGCCGATGAAACGGGTGATGGCGAGCCGCCTGAGCCGTTCTCGGTAGCGCTCCTGGGGAACGGCGATGATCACCCGTCGTCCCTGGCGCGTGGCGTCGCGGCAGACCGCATCAATGGCCAGGGAGGCCGTGACCCCCAGGTGGGAAACCGCTGTTAGATCCAGGATCAAGGTGGCGTAGGCGGAGCTCTCCTGGAGGAGTTGGGTTAGATAGCGGCTCGCCCCAAAACTCAGTGGTCCGGCAAGGCTTAACAGCGCCACCTCACTCCCGGCCTCCCGTAGCAGGACTTGCTCCTCGGCGTTGAGCCTGACGGGGGACGGCTCGTCCGTGTCTCCATCGCCGCCGGTGATGCGCCGGCTGGCTTTTTGGAGGGCATCGGCCTGGTCCTTGATGGTGATCACATTGGCGAGGGAAACCCCAATGACGACGGCGGTGACCAGGTCCCAAAAGACCGTGAGCAAGAGAACGAGCCACATCAGGCCCGTGGCTTTCCAGGACAGGCGAGGGGCGCGCTTGAGGAAGCTCCAGTCGACGATCTCCAGGCCGACATGCAGCAGGATCCCCCCGAGGACGGCCAGGGGAATCTCAGAGGCGAAGGAGCCGGCCCCCAGGGTGACGATCAGTAGGGCGAGTGAGTGCACCATCCCTGAGAGGGGAGTGCGTCCGCCCGCTTGCACGTTGGTGACGGTGCGCATCGTGGCGCCCGCTCCAGGCAGACCCCCGACCAGGGCGGCAGCCATGTTGCCGATCCCCTGGCCAATGAGTTCACGGTCCGAGCGGTGCTGGGTGCGGGTGATGTTGTCGGCCACCAAGGAGGTGAGCAGCGAGTCGATCGAGCCCAGGACGGCGAGGGTGATGGCATAACCGCCCAACAGGCGGAGGTCGTCGAAGCGCAGCTGCGGCCAGCGCAGGGTCGGAAGCCCCTGGGGGATGGCGCCCAAGCGGGGGATGGAGCCCTCGGGCAACAGGGTGCTGAGCGCTGAGATCAGCACCAAGGCCACCAGCGGGGCGGGAAGCCAGCGGTTCCAGCGCCGGGGGTAGGAGCGGATCAGGGCAAAGGTCAGGGCGCCGATCAGCAGGGCCAGGCCGTTGAGGTTGGGCAGCTGAGCGGGTAGGGCCGCCAGGATCTGGGGGATGGTGCCTTTGAGGCTGAGGCCCAGCAGGATCGGCAGCTGCAGCACCACGACAATCACGCCGATCCCCGACATAAAGCCGGAGATCACCGAGTAGGGCATCTGAACGATGTACTGCCCCAGGCGAAAGACCCCGAAGAGCACCTGCAGGGCGCCCGCCAACAGGGCCACGGTGAAGGCCACGGCCAGGCCCGCCTCTGCTCCATAGCGACCGATCAGCGCCGTGATCACCGCCGCCATGATCACGGTCATCGGACCGGTGGGCCCAGAGACCTGGGAGGGCGTGCCCCCGAGGGGGGCGGCGATGAAGCCCAGAACGATGGCGCCCCAGAGGCCGGCGATCGCTCCGGCTCCGGAGGTCAGGCCAAAGGCCATGGCCAGTGGCAGGGCCACCACGGCGGTTGTGATGCCGCCGGTGAGGTCTCCGCGCCAGTTCCTCAGCCAGCTGTGGCTCCAGGTGCGACTAAGTCGCCAGATCTTCGCCTCGGGGGGCTCGCGGAATGGAGAGCGCATGCTGCCGCCGTCAGCTCTCCCCAGGATGCCGGCGATGGCAAGGCTGGGGGGTGGGGGCCAGGATCAGCAAAGAGAGGCCCCCGAGTTGGAGCGCGGTCGCGGGGCGATCGTCTCCTGCACTGTTATGACGCCGTGGCATCGACTCCCGTCATGAGTGCAAATGCTCAGTCATGACGAAATTCAGTCGCCAGTGCTGGAGGGCCGCGGCGGCATGGGACGTTTGCGAATCGTCAGCGGACGATTGCCGAATTGCCGTCTGGCCAAGTTGAAGGCATGACCTTCGCTAAAGGCAATGAGGTGGAGTTCTGAATCCCCATCGGGGAAATGAACCGTGAGATCAAAACAGGGCAAAACAGGCGCCGATCAGCCACATCTCCATGTCGTAGCCATGCTGCGCGCTGTCGTCAGCTACAGCGCTTCACTCAGGCACTTCGCTGTCCTTGTGATGGCGGGGTTGATAGCCCTGGGCTTCTGCTAAAAAGCGCAGCCAGACCTGGCTTTTGCGATCAGGCATCCCTGCTGCACCGATCAGGCCCAGGGGGCCAAAGAGCAGGCCTGCCCAAAACCAACGGGCCCATCGACGCGCCTTGGCGCGCGCGATCGAAGCCGAGATGAAGCCACAGGGGAGGCAGACCATCAACAGGCCAATGACGTAGCCCATCGCCGCATGCAGGTACTGCTGTTCTCTTAGCAAGCTTGAACGCCCAGGGCGAGTCTCTGCGGTTGGATGGTCAAAGCACTCGGGGCGTCATGCCGGCACTGCAGAGCGGATGGATTGAGCTCGCTGTGTTGGCACTGCTGTTTCTGGTTCTGCAGGTCTGGTGGCTCACGGCACTCGCCCGTCGGCGAGCCCTGGCCAAGCCCCTGAGCGAGGCGGAATTCCGTCAGGTTCTCGAGCGCATCTGGATCTCGAGATCCCGCTCCTGAGCTCAGGCCTGAGTGGGTTGGATGGCACAGGTCAGGGCGCAGGCGTGCTGCTCCTCGACCATGCGCCTGAGTTCGTGATCCCGCAGCAGCAGCATCAGCCGCGTTTCGCCCATTCCTCCTATCGCCGTGCCTGTTTGCTCGCTCACCCACTGCCCAGCCGATTGCAGGTCCGGGAAGAGTGCGGGACAGAGGCGCACCAGGCGGCCAGCGAGTCCGGTGCTCACCCAGCGTTCATGGGCTGTGCGTTTGACCTGCTCCTGGATGTTCTCGGTCATGGTCATCAGGAGCAGGAGGAGACAAGGATTGGACACTCACCTCTTCCTTCTGGACTAATCGAGTTCAGCCCCTTGCGGAGTAGGGATTAATACCTGTTCCTTCCGTTTTTCTTCCAAATTGCGCGGATTTGGGCTTTGCTCAGGGCTTTGGTGGTCTTGAGCCAGCGTGATTGGGGAAGGGGTGGGTGCTGCTGTGGTCGCCGCCTTCTCCGTAATGCTCCAGGTAGGAGAGCCCCATGGTGCGCAGCATCATTCCGCAGGCGTGGTGGTCGGCGCCGTATTGCTGCCGCCAGCGTTCGACCAGCTCGATGACGTCTTGATAGCCGCTGTTGAGGAAGTCCTCGGTTGGTTCCCAGGGCACGGTTGAGGGGCTTTGGTAGGCGAGCTGTCCACAGCTTCTCAGTCTTTGGCTGAGGCGTCCTGTCTTGTTATGAGCTGTGGTCAGGCTGCCTCGGGGCACCAGCCCAGCTGACGCTCTCGTCTGATCAGCCAGTGCTGGCATTTCTTCGTGAGGTGTTCGCCTTGGCCGAGCTGCTTGGACTGGAGCTTGCAGCCCAGCAGGGTGCGGCAGTGGGCGTCGGTCCCGTAGGTGAAGTGCTGGCAGGTGATGCAGACGCGGCCTGAGCGTGAGGCCCGCAGCAGCCTGGCTTCCATGAACTCCCACTCATCCATGTGCTCTGCGCAGGTACGCCTGTACTACTACTGACTTGGTGTCATTGCAAGGGGCAGGGCTTGTTCGTGCCGAATGCGCTGCTGACAATGGAGGTCTTCGCGGCTTTCCGATGACGGCAGATGGCTTGGCTCAGGCCATTGACGCGATTTTTGAACGTCACATGCAGGCCGAGTTAGCGGGAGATCTGGATGGCACCTTGGCGACGATGAGCGCCAATCCCCATCTGGTGAACATCCCCACGATGGTGGGTGGTTCGGGGCCGCAAGGGGTCCGCCGTTTTTATGCCAATCGCCTGGTCGGTCAGTTTTTCCCGCCCGATGTGACCTTTGCGCCCATTTCGCGCACCCATTCGGCGGAGCGGCTGGTGGATGAATTGGTGATTCGCTTCACCCATACCCATCCCATGGATTGGATGCTGCCGGGGGTCGAGCCCACAGGGCGGCGTGTGGAAGTGGCCTTTGTGGTGATCGTTGGGATCGAGGGAGATCGGGTGAGCTATGAGCACATCTACTGGGATCAGGCCACGGTGCTGGTGCAGTTGGGCTTGCTGAAGCCTGAGGGGCTGCCTGTTGTGGGACAAGGCGGCGTCGCCAAGCTCCTGGATCCATCGCTCCCGGATCCTTTCTTCCAGGAAGGCTGAGCGCAGAGATGTGGGATTGCTGATCTCAGCAGTGACGGCAACAGTTGTTGGTTGGCGTTGGTGTGACAGTCGTCCCAGTTGGTGTTCTCACCATGCTCCGAATGTTGACGTTGGTCGCCACCCTCTTGGTGCTGAAAACCGCAACGGAGATCTGGCTGGCTGAATCCCTGCTCAGCTCACGTCCTTCGCCGCGATCCCTGGCTTAGTTCGGGGCCAGGGCCTGGAATAACTCCCGGATGGAGTCAAGGTCGAGGTCGGTGTTGATCAGGACCGAGCTCTCAAAGTCTTCCTGAAAATCACTGAGGCTCTGCAGGATGTCCTGGCTGGTTCCTTGTCCAGGCATCGGAGCGGTGGACTGACCTTGCTCATCCCGCGAGAAAATGCGCCAGAACGCCAGCACACACTGCTGACCGGGAGAGAGAGGCGTCTCGCCCAGGGACCAGGGGTGGTCTGAGGCCACGCGTTTGATCTGCTCCCAGCTGCTGTGGCTGCTGAGTTGTGCGTCAACGCCGGAGAGCGCCTCGAGAAACTCCTCTTCCGACATGGCTCCAGGCGAAGTCTTATTTCATGCTGGCAGCATGCAGGCATGACGACGCTCGAGAAGAGTCTTCGGATCGCCGTTGGCTCGGCCCGGTGTGTGCTGGCGATCGCGGCGCTGTCGCGCTGGTTGTTTCCACTGGTCAACAATGTCCTCTGGACCCTGTCCTTCGGGGTGCCGACCTGGTTGATCGGGATCTTTTGGTTGGTTCCTTTCCTCTTGGCCTACGGGATCCCGATGGCGCTGCTGGCCTGGTGGATCGTTGGGGTCTGGAGTCCACGCAACAAACCCCCCAGCGGCAGGGTGTGAGACGCGCACTGGAGGGTTGTTGATGGGGCGCGTTGCACCGCACCCCTGATGAGGACGGTCCGTGACGTCGAGCCGTCTCCAAGGCAGTCATGGCCCAGCCGCTGGCTCGATTGCAAGGGCCGATTGGATCGAGCGCCAAACTCTTGGGGACGCAAACGAGATCTGCAGTTGGCGCCTTACTCGGGGACCCGTGTTCAGGAAACGCCTGAGGGCTTGAGTTATCGCATCGTCTACCAGCGACGCGGTGGTCTACCGATTGATTGGTTGGATACCGATGGCGACCCCCTGGAAGGCACCGATCGCCTTCGGGCCCAAGAGGACTCGGCCCGGTTCTTGGCTCAGAAACGCAATCCCTTCAGCCGTTTTCTGCGGGGCTTCATTGCGGTCCTTGTGGTGGTGTTCAGCTTCAGCCCAGGCGCATCGCCTTGGATGCTGAGCATTGGACTGTTGATCTACCTCGAGATTGCGATCCGATCCAAGCAGCGGGTTGGCCTCTACCAAGGCATCGCTCGAGAGATCGAACAGAGACTCTTCGCGATCGATCAGGCCAGTCAGTCGGAGCCCTGAGGGAGGCCCCGTAGCCTCTCCGCAGCGCGATCGGGATCCATGGGTTTGCAGCTGCACTCCGAAGCCTTCCTGCACGAGGACGGGGTGACCTACTGCATTAAGCGTGCGTCGCTGGACCAGGACTTCACCATCTATGAGCAGCGCGATGGTGAGTGGGTCGACAGCGGCCTGGACCGGGCGGTGAAGGAGCTGAACTTTGCCGAGTTCAAGCGCCTGGGGCTGCTGATCAAACGAATCATGGATCAGGACCGCTGGATCGCCTGATCTCCCATAGGAGGAGGCCGCCCCTCCCGGATGGAAGAGACGGCCTAGTTCGCTCGTTCATGCATGGAATGACCCGTTTCGTGGATGACGAAAGAGTGGGTCGGAGCTGCTGAGGGAGGTCACCTGGGGCCAGGTGTCCAGGTGTGGAGCAGTTGTGACTCCTTGGGGCACCTGTGGCGGTGCAGATGGAGTGCCGACAGCTCAAACGCACACGTTTGTTTGATCTGACGGCCCGCTCACGGTTTGAGAAGACTGTTGGAGCAGGCGCCTTCAGTCAGCTCGCTCCTGACGTCTGGTTGGGTGGAGTGTCGACCATTTGAGGCGTCTCCGATCTCGATGGGCCTAGCTTCAGTCGGATTCGAGGGGAAGACAATCGGACTTAATGCCCATTGCCCTGCAGGCCTAATCACCCGAAAGTGATGGGTTGCTTGCCCAGGCGATCGCGCCAGCGGCGTCAGTTGCCTCGGCTCTCCCTGCTGGCTTGGCTTGGTCACTGGTGTTTGCGTCTGCTCAAGGTCGCTCTGGTGGGCCTGACCACCTGCGGTTTGGGTTGGGTTTGGCTAGCGATGTTTGTCTATTACGAGCGGTTCAAGCGGCGTCGGTTGGCGGGTTCAGGACCCCATCGCCGCTAGACCTGGATGGATTAGTGGTGCCAGGCGACGGGGTTGCGGCACTCCTGATCTTTGAGCGCTTCGTAGGCCGTCCAGAGTCCTTCGACTTCGGCGCACTTCAGGTTGCGATCGCAGACGCGATAGCGACCGTTGCCGACCGCATCAATCGTGGAACCGCGGGAGGTGCGGCATATCCGCTTGGGTTCTGCCATGGATTGAAGGCATGAAGGAGTTGTCCTACGGGTCTCTTTTTCCGTCTGGTCAGCAGTATTTCGGCAGGTGACAAGGCCCGTGGCTCGAGACGAGAGAGCGGCCTGGCTGAGCTCAGTGGGCGTGGATCGAATAAAGGGTGATCCCCATGGCCCGCAGGATGAAGTAGCCCGTGAATCCGACGAGATTGAGGCCGATGACAAAGGCCCAGACTCCCCAAGGCTGTTGTTTGTCGAGCTTCATTCCCGTGCGGACGCTCGCTTCAGTGTGACGCGTAGCCAACAGCTCCCGCATCGCTTGGCCGGTGGGGAGTGTTGGTTGGGGGGCGGAATAGGCCCCCCGGATCGGACAACGGGGGAATGCACTCGCCCGTCTCCTCAGCGGTTATGGCCCTGGTCTTGAGCGGCTGTCAACGGGTTGGGTTGTTGATCTCGATTGCGAGTGGGTCCGGTTCCCCTTCGGTGATGGCCACCGAGCGGAAATAGATCGCGCTGGAGCGGTCACCGGCTGATTCCATCGCTCGGCGCATGGACCACCAGTACTGGAGGGTCTCCTCCTCGGTCCATTCGAGGGTTTGTTCGCTCGACATGGGGCTAACCCAGGCGGCAGCCAAGGTTGACCGTGCCTTGATCCAGCAGGCGCCCAAGCCGTAGGGCCACTGCCGCTTCACGCCGGTTGAAGGAACCCTGGTGGGAGGCAATCCAGGACACCTCGGCTTCGGTGACCACCCCTGTGGCGAGCGAGCTCAGAAAGACAGCCCCGAGAGACATGAGAGATCTGTAACGAAGTCTTTACATTCTGTCTCGCGCTGGCTGGAGCTGTGGATTGGTCTTTGCTCTCGGGGTGGCTCAGTAGCTGTTTTGCTTCAGGGCGGAGAAGCGTGAGCCGGTCTCCCAGATTCCAACTGCGCTCTTGGCGCGGGCCTTGCCGGTGTTTTGAAGTTGCACTGCTGCCGCGCCCGCGGCGTAGCAAGCGGCAAAGACGGCGATGAACCCCATGGCTCTCCTGCAATCGCAAGACCTTTGCTGAAGCGGATCGGTCGACTGGTTCAAGTCGAACCGTTTCCCCTGGTTGAGTATTTCTGCTTAGGGCTGGTCCGATTAGGCGCCACCTTTGCGTGCTGTGCGCCTGCGCACGACGGCAAAGGCAGCCCAGAGGAAGAGCGCGATTAAGACGACGTCGGCAATGGGACTCATCAAGTGGCCCTCGGGCTTGGTCACTTCATAGGTATCGAGATGTTGGTTGGCTCCTTGGCCGCGGAGCGCAAGTGCTGCTCATCTGGGGCTGGCTCCCCGTTCCCCGGCAGGGTGACTCCTGCTGGCTTGATCCCGAAGCTTTTCTGTCGATTGCCCCTAAATGGCTTGGGGCGACCGAGCTTGTGCTCCACCACATGCAGGGTTTCATGTTCCGGATTGAACTGCTCACACCCCAGGGCTGGAGTCAGACAGAGGAGCACGAGCAGCGGGAGCTCGCTGAATTGCAGGCCATGCTCAAGAGTCAGGCCGATGGCTGCACGTATCGTGTTACCAGCCCGGAGCTGAGCACCCTCTGCGTCTTCACGCCGCAGGGCTCCCGCTGCTGGCAGCTGGATCAGCCGGCGGTTGCTTGAGCCAATGGCAATCGGCCTGAATACCCATTGCCTGAGCTGCGAAAGCATTCGACAGTGATCGGCTGATCCTTTCTTTGAGTCGTTGTTTCGACAGAGGTGAGATGGCTGCCCATTGCAAAGACAAGTTCCGCTCCTTCTGGAGGCGCTTTCAGAGCAACCTCAAGACCAACCGCTTTCCGGTTGAGTTGGGCGAGGCGGGATCGGTGCGTCGAGCAGCAGAGGTGGAGCGGATTACCAGCAAGCAGACGCCGCCGATCGACATCCGATGACGCAAGCGCCGCGTGCCTATTGAGTCGCCCGGGGTTGGATGGCTTGATGCTTTTCTTTCGCGGAAAATATTTTCCGGGACGCGTTTGTTCTTCTCGCTACATTTTGCGGTCTTTCTGTAGCCAATTTGTCTGTTATCTGCGCCTCTTGGAGTTCAAAAATAAAGACAAAGAGTTGATCTGAGCTGCCTCGTTCTTGAGGTTTCCATATCGGGAAGGGTTCATTTGCAGAGTCCTTCTCGAGTTGCCTTCCATGTTGAAACTGATTGTTCCTCTTGCCGGTGCAAGTTGTTTGTTCCTGGGCCTCTCGGCCCAGGCCAATCCCCAGGCCCCCTTGCCTCTCTCCTCGGATGAGTCTGGAGTTGCCTATGGGGAAGCCGTTTTTATTCCTCCCCATGGCGGGCCACGGATGACGGCTCGTGCTGTCGGCTATGGCTTTGTTCGCTCCAACACCCTGCTGCCCCTGGGCGGTGCCGAGGTGATCGATAACCCCGTTCCTGAGAACCTCTCGGATCTGTCCGGCTGGTCCAGGGAGCAGCTTCAGACTGGTCTTCAGCAGCAATACAGCGTGGATGTGGCCGCTGTGGCTCGCTTCCTGTATTCCCCCAAGGGCGAGCAGTTCCTGAAAGAGAGCATTCAGGAGAACAACTACACCCCCTACTACAGCC
>NZ_JAFMNJ010000009.1:64861-74043 GCF_017859255.1 Vulcanococcus sp. DEBay_Sum29NL08_54 | reverse complement strand
GACACTTTTTCAGCCGTTAGGCGGCAGGCGAAAGCTCGTCGATCAGCTCCTGCAGCTCGGCGGCCTTGATGTCATAGACCTCATTGCAGAAATGGCAGGTGAGTTCGGCCTTGCCGTCTTCGCTGAGCATCTGGGAGAGCTCATCGCGCCCCAGCAGTTTGAGGGCGTTGACGCTGCGCTTGCGGCTGCAGGGGCAGTGGAAGGTGATGTCCTGGCTGGCTTCGGCGTCCTCCAGCAGCTGGGGATCAAGGTCCGGAAAGATGTCCTGGAGCAGGGCCTCAAGGTTGCCTTCGCAGGCGGCCAGGCGGTCGCTGAAGTGCTCAATCTCGCGGCAACGCTCCTCCAAGAGCGCCACCAGGGCTGGCTCCCGCGCGGCCTTGGGCAGCACTTGCACCAACACCCCGCCGGCATGCCTTAAGCCGCTGCTGTCGATGCGCTCGCCCACGAAGACCGCCGAGGGGGTCTGCTCGGAGTGCAGCAGGTAGGAGGCCACGTCATCGCCGATGCCGCCGCTGACCAGCTCGACCGTTGAGCTGAACGGCTCCCCCTCGCCCAGGTCCCGAACCACGTGGAGGTACCCGGTGCCGGTGGCCTGTCTGAAGTCGAAGCTGTGGGCGCCATCGGCGCTGTCCAGCAGGTCGAGTTCGAGCTCGGGGGTCCCGACGTAGCCGCGCACGGTTCCATCGCGGCCGGCATCCACCATCAGTCCCTTGAGCGGGCCATCGGAGGAGATCCGCAGGTTGACTCGCCCGTGGGCGACCTTCATGGAGCTGGCCAGCAGCAGGCCGGCGGTCATTGCGCGTCCCAGCAGGGCGGTCGTCAAAAACGAGAGGTTGTGGCGGCGGCGGGCGTAGCGAACCGTGGTGCTGGTGCTGACAGCCACCAGGCGGATCCCTCCGCCTGCAGCCGTTGCGCGCACCAACCGATCCGACATGCCCTGCCCCTTGCTCGAGGCACTGTATTCAGCGGCCTCAGCAGGGGATGAGCGCGGGCTGGAGTTGCCCATCGATCAGGTTCCAGCGCTGTCCTGGTTCCGTCAGGGGCTCGAACAGTTCAGGCTCATGGGTGACGATCAGCACGATGCGCTCGCGGCTGAGCTGATCGATCAGCTCAATGATTTCCGAGCGCACGGACCAATCCAGACCGGCGGTGGGTTCATCCATCAACAGCACCTTGGGGTCCCGCAGCAGCTGGACCGCCATGGCCAGGCGCCGCTGCTGTCCGCCGCTGAGTTCCTCCGGGGCCTGTTGGAAGGACAGGCCGCTAAGGCCGACCTGCTGCAGCACCGCCTCCGCCTTCTCGCTTGGCAGGCGCCGTTGCCCCAGTCGCAGTTCTTGGCCGACGGTGAGTCCGAGGAAATGGCGTTCGGGGAACTGAAAGACCAGGCCGCAGAGCCAACGGCGCTGGCGGGCATTGAGGGCTTTGCCGTGCCAGCGGATCTCCCCGTGGCTTGGATCGGCCAGTCCGCAGATCAACTCCAGCAGGGTGGACTTGCCGGAGCCACTGCGGCCGGCCACCAGCGCAATCCGCCCGGGCTCCAGGCCCATGCTGGCCCCCCGCAGGACAGGCTCCGGAGCCGTTGCGGCGTGGTAGCGGAGCGCGTCGAGCTCAAGCATCGCTGGCCGATGGCCGTCAGGTGCCCCCAGCATGTTTGATGGGAGCAAGCCCTGCTGCATCGCGCTGCAATGGAGATTCGTTTTCGAGAATTTGACCCCTTCAATTGCTGGCTGTGGTTGCGCTTCAGCAATCCCCCGGGCCAGGGGGAGCGGGGCTATATCGAGACCACCTTGGACAGTTGGTTCTTCTTGGGCAAGTTGGGTGGGTTCAACGCCGAGAACCTGCAGGTCCACGAGGAGGGCGCTGAGGTCAGCTGGATGGGCTACGACGCCGAGACGGCGGAGCGGGCCATGCCTGCACTGATGCACAACATGGGTGAAATCGAGTACCAGGGCTCCTGGGCGCGCTGCTGGGTGGATCTGGGCACCAGTGACGGCTTTGCCCTCGATGTCCTGATCAACACCCTGCGCCAGATCGATTCCGATGTGGTGCAGATCGAGGAGCTGCTGATCGGTGGGGCCAATGAGGACTGGCCCGTGGAGGACCACCCCGAAAGCCTCTTCCCCGTCGGAGCCCCGGACGCGTAGTCCATGGCCCGGGAGCTGCGTCGGCTGTTGATTGCACCGGAGCGCCTGGCTTCGCAGATCGCGTTGACCCGTGAGGAGGAGCGCTATCTCACCCGCGTGCTGCGGTTCAGTGCCGGTGATCGCTTTGCCGTGGTCAACGGTCAGGGCGCGCTCTGGACGGCCGTGCTTCGGCAGTCCGCCTGCGCCGAGCTGGAGCAGAGCCTGGAGGCGCCCTTGGAGCAGCAGCCTGCACCGGCTCCCCAGCTGGTCTTGGCCGCTGCGGTGGTCAAGCGCGACTTTGAGGTGGTGTTGCGTATGGCCGTCGAGCTGGGGGTGGATCGCTTCATCCCGCTTCTCTGTGAGCGAACGGTCGTCCAGGGCAGCCTGCGGCTGGAGCGCTGGCGCAGCATTGCCGCTGAAGCGGCTGAGCAATGTGAACGGCTCTGGTCGCCGCGGATTGAGGAGCCGATGGACGTCCATCAGCTCCTGGGCCTGAGGGATTCAGCGGTTCCAGGGTTTTGGGCGACCACCCGTCAGCAAGAGCTGCCGCTGTTGGCTTCTGTGCTCGCCGATCAGCCCTTGGAGCGTCTCTCCAGCCTTTGGCTGGCCTGCGGCCCTGAGGGGGGCTGGTCCCCCAGCGAAGAACAGGCCGCCGAGGCGGCCGGATGGAAGCCCGTTGATCTGGGCCCTCGCATCCTGCGCAGCTCGACGGCCTGCGTGAGTGGCTTGAGCAGCCTGAGTAGTGCCCGCGTTGCGCGCTGCGGCAGCTAGCTCAGGGCCTCAGCCTTACTTCTTGCCAAACATGCCGCTGGCCATGCTGCGGAAGCCGGCGAGGTTGGCGCCACCGCGGCGGCGACGCATCGGCAGGGCGCCGCCGGCGGTCACACACTCGGGGGCGAAGGTGGCGTCGGTCTTGGCGGGAAGAGCGGCTTGCTCCGCGGCTAATTCAGCGGCGATCGCTTCAGCGGTGGTTTGCACCGAACCGGTCGCTGCAGGTGCGGTTTCAGCAGGTGCAGCGGCGGCGCTTGCCTTGAGTGCAACGGCAGCCTTGGCCTCGACAGGAGCCTTGGCCTTGGCAGGCTTCTCGGCAATGGGGGCCACAGTCACCGACTGTTCAGCTGCCTTCTCATCGAGGTTGAGGAAGAAGCTGCCTTTGCGGTTGAACACCATGGCGCCGGTAATAGACCGTTTGCAGGATTATCCGCTGCTGCCGGTGCTTCTGAACAGCGGCCGTAGGGCAGTGCAACAGAAGTTCCAGCTGCTGTGTTCTTCTGGAGCCAGTCGCTGATTCCAGGGATGCTCGATCTGCAGATCTTGCTCAGCCCAGAGCGCTTGCAGCACTGGCTGGCCGCCCTGGTGATTAATGGTGTGCTGATTGCCGCCGCCCAGCGGCTTCCCCTGTTGACGCGCTCCGGCTGGGTCCACGCGGGGATCCTCGGCACCGTGCTCCTCGGCAGCCTGGACTGGCCCGGTTGGTTGGCCGTGGCGCTTTACCTAGCCCTCGGCTCGCTGGTGACCCGTCTGGGCTACCGGCGTAAGCAGGAGCAGGGCTTGGCCGAGGGGCGTGGCGGCCGGCGCGGGCCTGAGAACGTCTGGGGATCGGCGGCGACTGGGGCCGCGTTGGCGGTGCTCAGCGTCTGGCCGATGGCGCCGGTGATCCTGCTCAAGATCGGCTTTGCCGCGAGCTTTGCCGCCAAGTTGGGCGACACCTGCGGCAGTGAGATCGGCAAGCGTTGGGGACGCCACACCGTTTCGATCACGAACTTCCAGCCCGTTCCCCCCGGCACCGAGGGAGCCATCAGCCTGGAGGGCACCGCCGCCAGTGCGGCGGGCAGCGCCTTGATGGCCCTGGTGATGCTCCAGTTGGGGTTGATTCAGGGCGGGCCGACCTGGTTGTTGGTGGCCCTGGTGGGGCTGGCGGCGACCTTGATGGAGAGCCTGATCGGCGCCACGGTCCAGGACCGCTTCCCCTGGCTGAGCAATGAGCTGGTCAATGCCCTGCAGACCCTGATTGCGGCCCTGCTGGCCATGGGGCTGGCGCTGCGCTTCGCCCTGGCCTAGCTCGCGCCCACCAGTTGCTGACGGACGATGCCGCAGGCCTGCTGGTAGCGCCGCTGGGCGGCACGGGCACTGATCCCTGCCATGGCGCCCAGGTCCTGCCAGGTCCGCTGCTGCAGCACCCGGGCTAGCACCAGTCGCCGTTGACTGGCCTGCAGGGTTTTCAGTCCCCTCCAGAGCTGACGGCGCAGTTCGCAGCGCTCGAGCCAGCCGTACTGACCTGGTGCCTGTTGATCGCTGAGTTGCTCCACCAGGGGGGTCTCGGGATCTGACCCGCCGCCGGGTTGATCCAGGCTTGCCACCCGCAGGCAGGTTTGCAGGGCCTGGGCTTCCTGCCAGCGCTGCTGGGAGCAGCCGAGGGCCCGGGCCAGGGCGCTGTCGTTCATCGGGCTGAGTCCCTGCTGCTCGCGCCGGCGCTGCAGTGCTGCTCCCCGCTGCAGCAGCTCGATCACGCTGCGGGCGCCGCTGAAGACGCGGCAGCGGTCCCTGAGGTAGTGACGCATGGCGCCGCGAATCCAGGGAACGGCGGCCGTACTCAGGGTGTTGCCCAGGCTTGGATCAAAGCGCTCGACCGCCTTGATCAGACCGCGGACGCCCTCTTGGGCCAGGTCTTCAAAGCTGTGGCCGCTGCGCTCGCTTTCCCGCCGGGCCACCTTCCAGACCAGGGGCAGGTTGGCGGCGACGACGGCGTTGCGGTGCGCGTGGTTGGGGTCCTTGAGATAACGGCTCAAGAGCCATTGCTGTTGGTCCTGGACTGCCATAGCGGATGCCTTGCTCTGCCCTCAGCCTCAACCGCTTGAACCGCTCGTTGGCTCACCCCCTCGGGGGTCTGATTCCCCTCAGTAGAGGGGGGTCCCGGCGCTGGTGGGCTGAAGGTCCGCCCAGCTCAAGAGCGGACTCCAGTGACGTACCCGCTCGTAGATCTGACGATGTCCCTCGCTGTTGAAGTGAATCCCATCGGGGCAGATCCACTGCAGCCAGCTCGGATCCGCCAGCAGGGAGTCCAGTAGCGGCAGGAAGGGCAGATCGGCCTCCATGCAGGCCTCCTTCAGCAGCGCTTCGTACTGGCGGACGTGCTCATTGCTGTACCAGAGCAGATCCGCGAAGGGCATCACGTGCTCGTCCACGGGCGTCAGTCCCAGCACCAGGACCGGTGCGGCCGCTTTGAGCTGGTTGAGAAGTTGTTGGAGGCCGAAGAGAAAGGCCTCCGGATCGAGTTGGTGGCGCCCGTCGCGGCGACCGATTCGCGCGGTGTCGTTGAGGCCGACGGAGAGCAGGATCCCCTGGGGCTGCTGACGCCTGAGTTCCCCGCGGCAAGCGAACTCGCTGGCCCAGCGCGCCGCCACCCGCTCGAGACCATCGCCGCGAACGCCGAGGGGATAGAGCACCGGTCCGCCGGGCAGCCCCATCCAGTGCCGCCTGAGGCGCTCGCACCAGCCACCCTCTTCGGGGTCCCCCCAGCCGTAGACGCCGCTGTCCCCAAGCACGATCAATTTGCGGGGAACGGCCAACAGCATGGAGTCGCTTACAGCAGGCGCCGCCGGGCGCGGTCGCTCAGATCTTCACCCACCAGGGTGAGGGCCGCATAGGCCACAAGCAACAGGGCGATCTGATCCCAGGCAAATGAGCTGAGGCTTTCCTGCAACTGGGTTCCAAGCCCGGTCCCCGCCATCAGACCGACCACCACGGTCTCCCGCAGGATCACATCGCTGCGGTAGGCGCCATAGGCCAGATAGGAGCGCGCCAAAGCGCTGAAACGCCCGTAGAGCAGAGCCACCCGTGCCCCGACACCTTGGCCGTGTAAGGCGTCCTCGGCTGCGCCGCTGCAGGACTCTGCGCCCTCTAGCAACAGGCGACCCAAGATCCCGAGGTTGTGAAACCCCAAGGCCAGGGCTGCTGTCCAGATCCCCGGTTTGAAGACAAACAGCAGCAACAGTGCCGTGAGCGGCGGTGGCCAGAGTCGCCCCAGGGCCCAGAGCAGCCTGAGCAGCGGCTGAGCCAGGCGCCACGGCGCGACCAGCAGGAGCAGCAGCGGAGCACCGCCGACGGCTAAGCAGGCCGAGAGGACCGTGAGCAGCAGGGTGTTGCCGATCAGTCGCCCCCAGGGAAGGGCGAGGGCCTCCTGCCAGTGCTGGGAATGCAGCGGCGGCAGCGGTTGCCAATGCAATAGCGCCGCTGGCTCAATCCCCAGGCTGTGGCTGATCGCCAGCATCAGGGGGAGCAGGAGCCCAAGTAGAAGCAGGATCTCCCGGCCTTGCCGTCCCACGCCGGGCTGGGCTTGACCAAAGCGGTTGGCCAGTCCCCAGCGCTGGCGCAGGGCGCGGATCAGGCTCTCCAGGCTCAGCATCACCGCTAGCAGCAGCCAGAGGCCACTCCAGAGCTCGCGAAATTCCAAGGACTGCAGGGTGAGCAGCAGTTCGTTGCCCAGGCCCCCAAGACCAAACACCCCCAGCAGCGTGGCGCTGCGCAGGGCACATTCGAGCCTGTAGCCGCCGTAGCTGACCACCCCAGGCAGGAGGGGCGGTCCCATGGCCGTCAGCAGGGCCGCCGGGCCTGCACTGCCGGCACTCAAGAGGGCCTTCAGGGTCTGATCGGGTAAGGCATCGAGTTGATCGCTGATCACCCGGGCCACCAGGGCGCCATAGGGAATCACGATCGCCAGCACCGCCACGGCGGGCTGCAGCCCCAGCACCTGCAGCAGCAGTAGGCCCCAGATCAACTCATGGATTGAGCGGGGGATCGCCAGGAATCGGCGCAGCAGCTCCGCAGGCAGCGCAGTGCCACTCAGGGTGCTCCAGATCAGCCGCGAGCTGGCCAGCCCCAGCAGCAGTCCCAGCAGCAGGCTCAGGCACCAGCTCAACAGCGCCACACCGACCGTCACGCCCAGTCCCCTGAGTAGGGAGTCGACCACGACTGGATCCAGCGACGGGTGCAGGGCTGCCTCGGCGAAGGCGCCAATCAATTCCCAGCCGCCGCCATGGCAGAGCCCTGGCAGCACCAGGGCCAGGGGCAGGATCACCCCAGCGGGGATCAGGACCTGGAGTGGCGGCGCGATCTTCAAGGGGTCGTGCTTCCGGCGTAGAGACGCTGCAGGGCCTGCGGCTCGAGTTGCTCCGGCGCGCAATCAAACAGGATGCGTCCCTCCCGCAGACCCACCACGCGGCTAAATCCCGCCAGCAGGTCCGGCCTGTGCAGGCTCATCACCAGCGCCCGTGGCGCCGCGGTCTGCTCCAGCAGGAGCTGGAGCAACTCCCCTGCCAAGCGGGGATCAAGGCTGGAGAGGGGTTCATCGGCGAGCCAGAGCAGAGGGTCCTGACGCAGCAGCCGAGCGATGGCAACCCGTTGGCGTTGTCCGCCAGAGAGCTGTCCCACCGATTGCGCCAACAGAGCGGGATCGAGATCGAGTTGCCGCAGGGCGGCTGCGCAGGCCTCGGTTTCTATGGGAAGGACCAGGTTCAGCAGGGCCTTCGGCCAGCCCCACTGCGCGAGTCGGCCGCAGTTCAGGTTCTGTTGAACGCTGAGCTCCTCAATCAGGCGCAGGTCCTGCCAAAGCGTTCCGATCTGTCGCTGTTGGCGCCGTTTGATTCGGGGGCGCCTGGACAGGGCCTCCCCGGCCCAGAGCACTTGACCTTGATCGGCCTGGAGTAGGCCATTGGCGACGCCCAGCAGGGTGCTTTTGCCCGCCCCGCTGGGGCCGAGCAGCGCCAGTCGTTCACCGGCGTGAAGGCTGAGCTGAACCTGATCCAGCCTGGGCTGTTGGCGTCCCTTGACGCTCACCCCCCGCAATTCCAGGACGGGCGCATCCATGGGGGCCTTAGCTCTGGGTGAAGCGGAAGACCATCAAGGCCAGGATTAACCCCACCAGGGTGAGTTCGATGACGTCGGGGCCGCGTGGGTTCATCCCCGCCCCTCACGCTTTTCCAGTTTGGCCACTGAGGGCAGGCCGAAGACCAGAACGAGCAGGGGGATCTCCAGCCAGAGAACCCCATTGCTCAGCAGGATCACCGCCAGGTCAATGGCGGCAATGGAGCGCAGAAACAGGACCCAGACCTCGTCGCCGTCGCTGCAGCTGCGCTGCCAGAGCAGCAGGCCAGCCACCAGCAGCAGCAGGTCCGTCAGCAGGGTCGTGGACAATGCGGAGAGGACAGGTCTCCCCGCATTCTGCTCCTGGAATCAGCGGATCTTGCCGATCTGCCGGCCGACCTGCTCGATCTTGGCGTAATCGCTGGCCTTCGCCCCGATGAAGCGCTGGGCCCCGAAGAGCTCCAGGATGGCCTTCTGCTCAGGGTTGCTGCTGCGCCAGCTCAAGATCGCCTGACGCAGCTTCGTGCTGAAGCCTGCTCCGAAGCGCTGGTTGAGGTCGGGCTGGGCGATCCAGTGGTAGTCCGGGTAGCCGGGGGTGGTCCAGATCGCATAGACCTTGGCCTTGTTGGCCTTGCCGCTGGCCAGGTTGGCTTCCCAGACCTGTTTGTTCAGGGCGCCGGCGTCATAGGCGCCGCTTTGCACCAGGGCCACGGTGGCGTCATGGCTGCCGCTGAAACCGGGGGCTCCACCGGCGAACTGGCTGGGCTTCACCCCGGCCTGCGCCAGGAAGTACTGGGGCATCAGCCGCCCTGAGGTGGAGCTCTGGGACCCGAAGGTGACGCGCTTGCCCTTGAGCTCCTTCAGGCCGTTGATGCTGCTGATGGGCTTGAGCTGGCTCTTGCGGTTGGCGATGAAGACCGATTGGAATTTGGCGTCGATGTCGCGCTGGGCGATCACCTGGGAGCCGGGCTTTTGCAGCCGGGCCTGGACACCGGTCAGGCCGCCAAACCAGACCAGATCCAAATTGCCGGTGCGGAAGGCACTGACCGCCGCGGCGTAGTTCGTGACGGGGACATATTTGACGTCGACATTCAGCTGCTTGCTGAGTTCATTGGCCACCAATCCGTAGAGCCGGTTCAGCTTCTCGGGCTTCTGATCGGGGATGGCGCCAATGCGCAGCACCGGCTTGTTGGTCTG
>NZ_JAFMNJ010000009.1:51238-64610 GCF_017859255.1 Vulcanococcus sp. DEBay_Sum29NL08_54 | reverse complement strand
CCAAAGGCGCCACCGGGCACCACCGCCAGGCCCTGCTCATCGAGCAGCCGCTCACAGAAGCGCATTGAGTCCAGGCCGGTGCTGCTGATGTTGGGGAAGGCGTAGAACGCCCCCTGGGGCGGCAGCAGTTGCACACCGGCGATGGCCTGGAGGCCATCGCTCAACAGCTGACGGCGGTGGGTGAATTGAGCCGCCATGGTTTGCACGCACTCGCGCGAGCCGGTCACCGCCGCCAGGGCTCCGTACTGGGCAAAGGTGCAGACGTTGCTGGTGCTCTGGCTCTGCAGGGCGCTGGCGGCCTTGAGAACGCTGCTGTTGCCGGCCAGCCAGCCGATCCGCCAGCCGGTCATCGCCCAGCCCTTGGCGAAGCCATTGACGGTGAAGACCCGATCCGCCAGGTCCGGGGCGACCGCCGCGAAGCTGTGGTGGCTGTGGCCGGGTGCCAGCAGAAATTCGTAGATCTCATCGCAGACCACCGCCACCTGGGGATGGCGCCGGAGGACTGCGGCGATCGCCTCCAGGTCACTGCGGCTGAGCACCGCACCGGTGGGGTTGCCCGGGCTATTGAGCACGAGCAACTTGCTGGCCGGCGTGATCGCCGCCTCCAGCCGTTCGGGGTCGAGCCGGAATCCTTCTGTGGCTGAGCTGGGGATCAAGCGCACTGAGGCGCCAGCCAACCGCGCAATCTCCGGGTAGCTCAGCCAGTAGGGCGCAGGGAGCAGCAGTTCATCACCGGGCTCCAGCAGCACCTGAAACAGGTTGTAGAGGGCCTGTTTGCCGCCGTTGGTGACCAGCACCTGATCCGCGCTGGTGGGGACCTGGTTCTCCTGGGTCAGCTTCTGGGCAATGGCTTCCCGCAGGGGCGGCTCGCCGGCGGCCGGCCCGTAGCGGGTCAGGCCACTCTCCAGGGCCTGGGCCGCGGCCTGGCGGATAAAGGCTGGTGTATCAAAGTCCGGCTCACCTGCGCTCAGGCTGCAGATGTCGCGTCCCTCGGCCTTCAGGGCCTTGGCGCGGGCCGCGATGGCCAGCGTCAACGAGGGCTGCAGCGCTTCGGCCCGGGCGGAGAGTTTCAACGGGCGCGGCATTCGAGCAGCGACGTCAGGGGGGCACGCCTTGCGGCGAACCGGTGATGCTGTGCATCCTGCCGCATGCCGGGCCCCGAAACGATGTCTCCACTGACCTCTCCGACCGTTGGCCTGGTGTTGGCGGCGGATGACCCCGAGGCCTTGGCCCGTTTCTACGGCTCCGTCTGCCTTGCGCCGCTGCAGGCCGGCTTGAGTGCCAGCCACTGGCGGCTGCCCTTGCCCGGTTCGGGCTGGCTGGAGATCTACGCCCCCAGTCGCTCCAGACCACTCGCTCGCCAACGGGGACGTCTCGCCCTGGCGATCCAGCTCAGCGGTGGCGCATCCGGCCTTCAGGCTGCGGTCGAGCGGGCTCAGGCCCAGGGCGCTGCCCTGCTGGAGCCCCCGCGTCAGGAGCCCTTCGGTTGGGAGGCCTGGTTGAACGATCCCGAAGGCAACGCCCTGCTGCTGATTGCTAGAGAGACTCGCGAGTGATTGCGGGGCGATGACGGCCACCTCCCTTGAACAGGACCTGGCGTCCTTGGCGGAGAGCTGCGATGCCTGTCGCCTCTGCAAGTTGGGCTCCAGCCGCAGCCAGGTCGTGGTCAGCCGCGGCAATCCCCAGGCGCGCCTGATGGTCATCGGCGAGGGTCCTGGTGCTCAGGAGGATGAGCAGGGACAGCCCTTTGTCGGCCGCTCTGGCCAGCTGCTGGATCGCATGCTCGAGAGCGTGGGCATCGACAGCAATCGCGACGCCTACGTCTGCAACATCGTCAAGTGCCGGCCACCGGAGAACCGCAAGCCCACGGCCTTGGAGATGGCCTCGTGCAAGCCCTGGTTGGATCGTCAGATCGCCCTGGTGGATCCCGCGGTCATCCTGCTGGCCGGGGCCACGGCCGTGGAGGGCCTACTGGGCATCAAGGGCGGGATGACCAAGATTCGCGGTCAGTGGCGCCAATGGGAGGGCCGTTGGTTGATGCCCGTCTTCCACCCCTCGTACCTGCTGCGCAATCCCTCCAAGGAGCGCGGTGCCCCGAAGTGGCTCACCTGGCAGGACCTGCAGGATGTGCAGCGCCGCCTGGCCCAATTGGACGCTCCGTTGTGACAGGCTTGCCCCAACCGGCCTGCCCAACGCTGCTGCCATGACTGCCTCTCTCACCGCAACGCCCGAGGCGGGGCAGCTGTCCTCCCGTTACGACACGGTGATCCGCCGCCGCCAGACCCGCAGCGTTCGGGTGGGCGACCTCTGGATCGGCAGCGAGCACCCCGTGGTGGTGCAGTCGATGATCAACGAGGACACCCTCGACATCGAGGGGGCCACCGCTGGGATCCGTCGCTTGCATGAGGCGGGCTGCGAGATCGTTCGCGTCACCGTTCCGTCCTTGGCCCACGCCAAGGCGATGGGGGAGATCCGCAAGCGCCTGGAAGACACCTATCAGCCCGTTCCCCTGGTGGCTGATGTGCACCACAACGGCATGAAGATCGCCCTGGAAGTGGCGAACCATGTCGACAAGGTCCGGATCAACCCGGGCTTGTTTGTCTTTGACAAGCCGGATCCGAATCGGACCGAGTTCACCCCCGAAGAGATCGCCCAGATCGGTGATCGCATCACCGAGACCTTTGAACCCCTGGTCAGCCTCCTGAAGGCCCAGGACAAGGCCCTGCGCATTGGCGTCAACCACGGCTCCCTGGCGGAGCGGATGCTGTTCACCTACGGCGACACCCCCCTGGGGATGGTGGAGAGCGCCCTGGAGTTCATCCGCATCTGCGACCGCCTCGACTTCCACAACATCGTGGTCTCGATGAAGGCTTCGCGGGCTCCAGTGATGCTGGCCGCCTACCGGATGATGGCCGACCGGATGGATGCCGAGGGCTTCAACTACCCCCTGCACCTCGGGGTGACAGAAGCCGGTGACGGTGATTACGGCCGGATCAAGAGCACCGCTGGCATTGCCACCCTGTTGGCCGATGGCCTGGGAGACACGATCCGGGTGTCGCTGACCGAGGCACCGGAGAAGGAAATCCCTGTCTGCTACTCGATCCTGCAGTCCCTGGGTCTGCGCAAGACCATGGTCGAGTACGTCAGCTGCCCCAGCTGCGGACGCACGTTGTTCAACCTGGAGGACGTGCTCAACAAGGTGCGCAACGCCACCTCCCACCTCACGGGTCTCGACATCGCTGTGATGGGCTGCATTGTCAACGGCCCCGGTGAGATGGCCGATGCCGATTACGGCTACGTCGGTAAAACCCCCGGTGTGATTTCGCTCTACCGCGGCCGCGACGAGATCCGCCGGGTTCCAGAGGCCGAGGGCGTGGAGGCTTTGATTGCCTTGATCAAGGACGACGGCCGTTGGGTCGATCCCTGAGGCCCTACGGCTAACCCTTAGATATCTCCGGTTTTCACGCCAACTGAGCTGTGTGAATTGCAGCTACGTTGAAGCAATCTCCCGGCCTCAGGAGCGCCTTGATGACTCAGCCACGCGGCCTGTTGCTTGTTCTGGCCGGTGCCGGCGCAGTCGGGGCGATCTGCTTGCCTCCCCTGCTGATGCCCAGTTCGGCATCGCTGGTGAGCGATAGCCCGAAGGAAGTCATTGATCAGACCTGGCAGATCGTCTTCCGGGACTATCTCGATACCAACGGCAAATACACCACCGACAAGTGGAAGGACCTGCGTCGTCAGGTTCTCTCCAAGAGTTACGGCAGCACCAAGGAGAGCTACGAGGCCATCCGTGGCATGTTGGCCACCCTGGATGACCCCTACACGCGCTTCCTCGATCCGCGTGAGTTCAAGGAGATGCAGATCGACACCTCCGGGGAACTCTCCGGGGTCGGCATCCAGCTGAGCCTTGATAAGGACAGCAAAGAACTCACCGTTGTCAGTCCGATTGAAGGATCTCCGGCCTCCCGCGCCGGGGTGATGCCCAAGGACGTCATCACCGCGATTGACGGCAAGAGCACCAAGGGGATGACGACCGAGGATGCGGTCAAGTTGATTCGCGGCAAGGCCGGCAGCACCGTGACCCTGCAGCTCCGCCGCAACGGCAAGCTGCTGGACACGCCCCTGGTGCGTGCACGCATTGAGCTCCATGCGGTCGACACCCAGGTCAACACCAGTGCCGATGGCACCAAGATTGGCTACATCCGCCTGAAGCAGTTCAACGCCAATGCCGCCAAGGACATGGCGCAGGCGTTGAAGGATCTGGAGAAGGAGCAGGTTCAGGGCTACGTGCTCGATCTGCGCAGTAACCCCGGTGGCCTGCTGGTGGCGAGCATCGCCATTGCCCGCCAATGGCTCAATGAGGGGGTCATCGTCTCCACCAAGACCCGCGATGGCATCCAGGACACCAAGCGGGCGGTGGGCCGCGCCCTGACCGAGCGTCCCTTGGTGGTGCTGGTGAATGAGGGTTCAGCCAGTGCCAGCGAAATCCTCTCCGGTGCTCTGCAGGACAACCACCGCGCTGTGTTGGTGGGGGAGACCACCTTCGGCAAGGGTCTGGTCCAATCGGTTCGCGGCCTGATCGATGGATCAGGAATGACCGTGACGATCGCCAAGTACCTCACCCCAAGCGGTCGCGATATCCATAAGCACGGCATTGATCCCGATGTGCGCGCCAAGCTCAGCGCTCGCGAGATCCAGAGCCTGCGGCTGGAGGACCTGGGCACCCAGAAGGACAGCCAGTACCGCGTGGCTGAATCGACCCTGCTCAAGCAGGTCAAGGCCGCCGGCAGCCTGACGAAGTCACGTGCCTACAACCCCAGCAGTGCCAATGTCCCAGCGGCGCTGGCGGCTCCCGTTCAGTAGTTAGGCCACAAAAAAGCCCGCGGTTGCTCCGCGGGCTGAGCTGATCACGCTTGTGGGCTGACCTCAGGCGGCGCTGCCCACGGGTTGCATCAGGCCGCCGCCAGGGGTGGAGTCGTCGTCATCGTTGCCGGTGTCTGCTTGAAGCAGAGCGAAGACACCCAGGGCCACCAGGGAGATCAAGCCAGAGACAAGGCTCAGGCCACCGCCGAAGCCGCTGCTGAGATCGATGACTTCGCCGAGGCCGGGACCCATGAGCGTCCGTTACATCACTTCACGGAATTGTAACGGACTTTTGCGCTGGTCGCTCATCTTTGGCCTAAACCGCCAGCACGGCTTCGTTCTTGGCCTTCAGCTGTTCAGCCCGTTGGGCATCGGTCAGGCCATCGGCACCCGGGATCTGCTCGGCCATTTGCTTGAGCCAGTTCATCAGCTCCTCCACCTGTTTCTCCATGGGCAGGACCCCCAGACCCCGTGCCAGCACCTTGGCGGTGCTGCCGGAACCGGCCTGGTAGACGAGCCTGCCGTGCAGGTGTTGGGGTAATCCCTGGCGCAGCAGCCGGAAGGCTGGCTCCTCCATCGGGGTCTCCAAGGCGATGTTGGGTTTCTCGGGTTTGATCCGTGAGAAGCCGCAGCGTTTGGCCAGCAGCTTCAGCTCCATCAGCTGCAGCAGCGAGATGACCGGCGCCGGGATGGCGCCATAGCGATCCACCCAGTCGGCCGCCAGTTGCAGCAGGCTGTCTGGGCTGACGCAGTCGGCCGCGGCGCGGTAGGCCGCCATCTTCTCGTCGTTGTCGCTGATCCAGTCGCCGGGGATGAAGGCGGTGAGCTGCAGATCGATCTGGGTGTCGTCCACGGCGGGGATGTCCTGGCCTTGGATCTCGGCGAGGGATTCCTGGAGCATCTCCATGTAGAGGTCAAAGCCGATGGTCTCCATCTGGCCGCTTTGCTCCACCCCGAGCAGGTTGCCGACGCCGCGGATCTCCATGTCGCGCATGGCCAGTTGGTAGCCACTGCCCAGTTGGGCAAATTCCTGAATCGCGCGCAGACGCTGCCGTGCCGCATCGCTCAGGGAGGCGTCACCTGGATAGAACAACCAGGCGTGGGCCTGGATGCCGCTGCGGCCGACGCGACCGCGCAGTTGGTAGAGCTGGGCCAGGCCGAATTTATGGGCGTCCTCGATCAGGATCGTGTTGACCCGGGGAATGTCCAGGCCGCTCTCCACGATCGTCGTGCAGAGCATCAGGTCGGCCTCGCCGGCGTTGAAGGCCACCATGGCGCTCTCCAGTTCGCCTTCAGCCATCTGACCGTGGGCGACCAGGAGCCGTAGGCCGGGGATCATCTGCCGAAGCCCTTCGGCCACCTCTTCGATGCCCTCCACCCGGGGGACGACGTAGAAGATCTGACCGCCGCGATCGAGTTCCTGGCGGATCGCACTGCGAACCGCTTCCTCATCGAGGGCCGCCAGGTGGGTTTTGATCGGCCGGCGCAACGGCGGTGGCGTGGTGATCAGGCTCATCTCCCGCACCCCTGAGAGGCTCATGTAGAGCGTCCGCGGGATCGGGGTTGCCGAGAGGGTCAGGACGTCGACGTCCTTGCGCAGGGCCTTGATCTTTTCCTTTTGGTTGACGCCAAAGCGCTGCTCCTCATCCACCACGAGCAGGCCCAGCTCCTTGAACTGGGTGCCCTTGCCCAGCAGTTGGTGGGTGCCGACGACCACGTCGACGGTGCCTTCGCCCAGGCCCTCTTGGATCACCTTGCGCTCGCTGCTGGTGCGGAAGCGGTTGAGCAGGCTGACCTTGATGGGATAAGGCGCAAAGCGCTCCGAGAGCGAGCGCCAGTGCTGCTGGGCCAGAACGGTTGTAGGGGCGAGCATTGCCACCTGCTTGCCTGCGGTGACGGCCTTGAAGATCGCGCGGATGGCGACTTCGGTTTTGCCGAAGCCCACATCACCGCAGACCAGGCGGTCCATCGGCTGGGGCTGCTCCATGTCCCGTTTGACATCGGCAATCGCCTTGACCTGATCAGGCGTGGGCTCGTAGGGGAAGGAGTCCTCGAGTTCGTTCTGCCAGGGGCCATCCACCGGGAAGGCGAAGCCCGGAGCCTTGTGCCGTTCGGCGTAGAGCTTGACCAGATCGAGGGCGACCTTGCGGACGGCCTTGCGCGCCCGCTCCTTGGCTTTGTTCCACGCGGTTCCGCCCATCCGGTTGAGGTCCGGGGGGCTGTCACTGGTGGCCCGGTAGCGCCCGAGGCTGCCCAGCTGGTCGGCGGCGACCCGCAGCAGGCCATCGGCGTACTGCACAACGAGGTAGTCGCGGGCTTCGCTGCCAATCGCGAGCTTCTCGAGCTTCAGGAATTTGCCGATGCCGTGGTTGCGGTGCACCACGAAGTCGCCCGGGCGCATCTTGTTGGGATCGACCGTGCGGCTAGCGGCCTTGCGCCGGCGGCGCACGTAGCCGCTGGCCGCCAGGGAGTGCTGGCCGAAGAACTCCCGGTCGGTGATCAGCGCCAGCTTCCAGGCCGGCAACTGCAGACCCTCGAGTTCAGCGGTGCCCTTGGTCTTGAGGGCGACGGGGGTGTTCTGCTCGATCAGCCGATCAATCGCCGGGTGATCCGCCGGGTTGGGGACGAAGCGGCTGATGCAGTCGTGCTCCTCCAGCAGGGCCACGGCCCGGCTGGGCTGGGCCGAGAGCAACCAGACCCGCGCCTTGTCCTTCTGGAAGCCTTTGATTAATTCGGCGAGCTTGCCGAATTGGTTGGGGTAGGCCGGCACGGGCCGGCTGGAGAGGTCGAAGGTGTTGGGGTGGTTGTCGCTCTCCTGGAGCTCCGCCAGGTCAAAGCCCTGGAAGCGCTCTGCAGCGGCCAGGGCCTCTTCGGGCCTGCGGTGCAGCACGGCCGGTAGCTCGACGCCGAGTTCAGCGCAGACCTCAGCGTGGTGCTCGATGGCGTGGTCGAACCACTGCTGGCCGTGGGAGAGGCAGTGGCGCCGCTCATCGATGGCGATCAGCGTGCCGTCGGGCAGGTAATCCAGCAGGGAGGCCGGCTCGCTCCAGGCCAGACCCATCAGCCGCCGCATCCCCTCCGGCGTTCCGCCCTCCAGCAGTTGTTCGCTGGCCTCGGGGCTGAGCAGCTGATCGAGACCCTCGGGCATGCCCTCACGCAGGGCATCGGCAATCAGGGGGCCGTAGCCGCTGGGGGTGAGCCGCACCACCTCGATCGGATCGAGGGAGCGCTGGCTGGCGGGATCGAATTCCCGCAGCTTCTCCAGCTCCTCACCGAAAAACTCGAGACGAACGGGGAGTTCGGCGCTGACCGGGAAGACGTCGACGATGTCGCCGCGGCGGCTCCAGCTGCCCTCCTGCTCGATGCTGGTGACCCGCTCATAGCCCAGGCGGGTCAGGGTTTCTCCGAGGGCCTCGAGCTCAAATTCATCCCCTTTGCGCAGGCTGAGGCACTGGGCCTGCAGGGCCGGCGGCGGCGGCAGGTGGGGCTGCAGGGCGCGCTCGGTGGCGACGATGGCGCAGCGGCCCTTGGCATCCAGCAGCTCGCTGAGCACCTGCAGTTGTCCCCAGGTGATCTCGCTGGTGGGATCAAAGGGTTCGTAGGGGCTGCCCTCGCTGGTGGGGTAGAGCTGGGCGCTGCTCCAGCCCATCAGCTCCAGCAGGGCGGCCCAGCGTCCGGCCTCCTCCAGGGTGGGCACGACCACCAGCAGCGGCGCCTCGGCGCAGCCCGCCAGGACGCTGCTGATCAGGGCCCGGGCGCCGCGTCCCGCACCGGAGAGCCGCAGGCGCTCATCCCTGTTGCACCGCTGCAGAACCTCTCCACTGAGGGCCACCTGCTGCAGTTGGCGCACCAGGGCGGAGAGGGGCATGGGGCTCAAAGCACAGCTGACCATCTTGGCAAGAGAATGGTGAGCAGCTGAGGCGGGCTGCGGTGAGGCAAGGGAGGCGTCTGCTGCTGGCCCTGGCGCTTCTGTTGCTGGCCGGGGCGGGCCTGAGTCGGCTGGGGGAACCCGAGGGGGAGCTGGTTGCTGAGGAGGTCGCCCAAGCCAGCAGCTCAGCGCCTGCCCTGGCCCCGCCCTTGCCCCTGAACTGGCAACTGACGGCCTCTAGCCAGCGGGCCCTGTTTCAACGGCTGGATCAGGCGGATCAGCTCTGGCTGCCCCGGGTGGAGCGTCTGCCGGGCGGGGGCCAGCGGATCACCTATCGCCGTCGCCTGGGGGAGAAGCCCCTCACCGCTTCAGCGCTGCGGCAGTTGATCGCCCATCCACCCAGCTACAGCCGTGAGCGGGAGGCGATCAGCTTGCTGCTGGAGCAGCTGGAGCGCAGCGGTGTGGTGCTGGTGGTGCGCCAGCCCAAACAGAAGGGAGCCGCCGGTGAGTGGAATCCGCGTCGCGGTGAGTTGCGCCTGCGGCCCGATGTCGCCTCCAAAGGGACGGTCAACTTCACGCGGGTCCTCAACCACGAGGCGATCCATGTGGCCCAGAGCTGCAAGGGCGGCTCTATCCATGCCCGGCCGCAGCTGCTGGGACTGAGCCGCAGCCTGAACGCCTCAGGGCGGCGCCATCTGCAGCAGCCGCTCTATGCCAAGGCCTCGAGCGAGCAAAGGGGGCTCGAGGAGGAGGCCTACGCCAACCAGGAGCAGCTCAACCTGGGCTGGGAGCTGCTGGCGCGCCACTGCCGGCGCCGATGAGTGTTGTCTCCAGCTGCATGTTGAACGCCAGCAGCTGTTCATCACTCAACTGTTGACGACTACTGAGGTTGAACTGCTGCTCCAGGGCCTGGCGGCCGCGGTTGGCATCCCATTGCAAGGAGGCGAGCAGCTGATCGCTCTGCTGGAGCAAATCGCGCCGTCGGAGGGGAATCGACGCGGAGGCGGGATCGCAGCCCGGCTCGAGCACCCTCAGGCTGCGGACGTAGGCGGCCAGATCGGCGTAGTTGGTGATGCGGTTGCGGCTGGGGTGGCCGAAGGCCCGTTGCAGATAGGTCCCCTCTTGGCTGCGCTCCCAGCCCAAGCGTTTGAGCTGAATGTCGATCTCAGCCAGTTCATCACTCCAGTCCTCGGGATCGGTCGCTGGCTCTTGGGCCTCGACGACTGGAGCCTGCGGCAGGGTTGGCTGCACCGCCTCGGGAGCGGCTGCCGGAGCGGGATCGCTGGTCTCCTCAGCGGGCGGCCGCCTGACCACGGCGTGCCGGACCGGTGGCTCAGCTGGTGCAGGTGCCGGCGCAGGGGCTTGGTGATTCAGCCGGCTTTGCAGCCGCTCCAGGGCTCGCTCCTCGGCAAGTTCGGCGTTCTCCGCTTCCCCCAGGGCACTACCGAGGCACTGGGATCCCCTCCAGGCACTGAGTTGGACCACGCGCTTGCCGGCTTCGGCGTGCACCAGACGCGCCCGAAACGACAGGCTGCTCTCCATGGTCGGCTCGTCGTTGTGGCGTTTCTACACTGGCGAGCCAAGGAAGGCTCTGCAGCAACGGCATGGAAGCGGAGTCAATTCCATCCCTATCGCCACTGATCCAATCGGCGGATCAGTGGGGTGAGCTGCTGTTGCTGCTGCCGTTGCTCGTGGCCCTTGAGGCGGTGCTCTCCGCCGATAACGCCATTGCCCTCGCGGCGATCTCAAGGCGGCTGCACGATCCGAAGCTCCAGGGCCAGGCCCTGAACCTGGGATTGGGGCTGGCCCTGGTCTTCCGGCTGATCTTGATTGCGGCCGCCCAATGGGTGCTGGACTTCTGGCCGCTGCAGCTGCTGGCGGCGGGCTATCTGCTGTGGCTCTGTGTCACCAACTTGAGGTCCAGCGAGGCTGAAACAGGGGATCCAGAGCCCAGCGATGACTCCGCAGCTGATGGAGCGGTCAAGGGGCTCTCGGGGGTGGTGGTCACCCTGGCCCTGACGGATTTGGCCTTCTCCCTCGACAGCGTGGCGGCGGCGGTGGCCGTGAGCGACAACCTGCTGTTGGTGATGATTGGCGGGGTGCTTGGGGTGGTGGCCCTGCGGCTGACCTCCGGGCTGTTTATCCGCTGGCTTGAGGTCTATCGCCACCTCGAAGCGGCTGGTTATCTGGCCGTTGGCCTGGTGGGGATCCGTTTGCTGCTGCGTCTGGTGGCGCCGCAGGTGGTTCCTCCGGAATGGGGGCTGTTGGCGGTCGTGGCCCTGCTGTTTGCCTGGGGCTTCTCCCAGCGCGTCCCTGAGGAGGCCGAGGGTTAGAGCCGATGCGCGTTGAACTGCGGCAGGCCGGCAGCAACCAACTGATCGACCGTCTCGAGCTCGAGGAGGTGCCCCAACCCGGGCGCTGGCTGGAGCTCCCCGAGCGGAGCTATCTGGTGCTGCAGCGCCACCACCGCTACCAGCTGCGCGGCGGGCGCTACGAGCTCAGCTCCATTGCCCTCCAGGTCAAGGCCCAGCGCCGCCCTGCGGATGCGCGCTGGTGGCAGGGGCAATGGGTCATCGGTGACCCCAGTTGTCAGTTCAATGCCCGCTCACCGCTGCTGCGTTGCGCGGTGCTGCCGGCGGGTCCCTGTGAGCGCTGCGCCCACCACAGCCTGCGCGGCGAGGGCTGATGGAGGGGCTCTGGCATCGGGGAATCGTGGCCCGAGGCCATGGCGTGGCCTCGGGGTCGGCCAGTGACAGTCCCTATCCCGCTGGAACGATTGCCCTGCAGTCGCCATTTTTTCTGCAGGGCGGCTTGGACCTCTCGGACTGTGTCCAGGGGACGATCAACCTGGACTTCCCAGGCTGCCGTTGGGTCTTAAGCCACCCCGACCACTGCTTTGAGCAGTTGGCGTGGACACCGCTGCACCCGCCTGAGACCTTCTCGTTCTGGCGGGTGCTCCTGCGTCAGCCCTCGAGCGCCGCGGTCGAGGGCTGGATTTACTACCCGCATCCCGAGACCAAGGTTCGCCACTTTCAGCGGGACGGCCGCCTGGAGCTCCTGGCTCCCCGCTTGCCGGAGCTTGCGACGGGCGCAGCCCTGGAGTTGGCCGTCGATCCCGCGCGCTGCCGCCCCATCCCGGTTGCTCGTCTTCGGGCACGCCTGCTGGAGTTCCTGAAATTTCGGGTGCTGGCGGCACAAGAGACGTTTTTCCTGCAGGAGCTGCCCGTTCTGCGGCGCTGGCTTGATCAGTCCTGGCCAGAAGCCTCGGTGCTGAGCGATCAGGAAGTGCAGCTCACCCTGGATCAGGCCAGGCAGCTGTACACCGAGTCCTGAGCCGTAGGGTGAAGCTTCGCGAGGTTTGCTTATCTCCTCCCCCGATCGTTCTCCCCGGCAGCGTCGTCGGCCGGCTCCGGTGAAGCGGCTGTCGACCAGCGCTTCTGCAACAGCGGAGGCCCCCGCGGTGTTGCCGCCTGTCGATGAGGAGCAGCTGGCGGAGTCCCCGTTTACGGCCCTGGGGCTCGGGCGTCCGATCGTTGAGGCCGTGCTGCAGAAGGGCTACAGCCAGCCCTCCTCCATTCAGCAGCAATGCATCCCGGCGGTTCTGGCGGGCCGCGATGTGATGGCAGCGGCCCAGACCGGCACCGGTAAAACCGCCGGTTTCACCCTGCCGATGCTGGAGCGCCTGCGCCATGGGCCCCACGCCCGCGGGCGAATTGTTCGTTCCTTGGTGCTGACCCCCACCCGCGAGCTGGCGGCCCAGGTGGCCGACAACGTCAAGGCCTACTCAAGGCACCTGGACCTGCGCAGCGATGTGGTCTTTGGCGGGGTCAAGATCAATCCCCAGATCACCCGGCTGCAGGCTGGCGCCGATGTGTTGGTGGCCACGCCGGGCCGCCTGATGGACCTGGTGCAGCAGGGGGCGATCAGCCTGGATCGCGTCGAGATCCTGGTGCTGGATGAAGCGGATCGGATGCTCGACATGGGCTTCATCCGCGACATCCAAAAAATCCTGCGGCTGCTGCCGGCGAAGCGCCAAAACCTGCTGTTCTCGGCCACCTTCGAGACCTCGATTCGTCGCTTGGCGACGGGTCTGCTCCATGAGCCCGTCCAGCTTCAGGTCACCCCCGAAAACCGCACGGCGGCAACGGTTGAGCACATCCTTCACCCTTGCGATATGGCGCGCAAGCCGGATTTGCTCTGCCATCTGATCGCCAGCAATGACTGGCAGCAGGTGCTGGTCTTCTCCCGCACCAAGCATGGTGCGAATCGCGTCGCCGACAGGCTCAGTGCCGAGGGCATGGCGGCGGCGGCGATCCATGGCAACAAGAGCCAAGGGGCCCGCACCCGTGCCCTGGCGGGGTTCAAGAGCGGCGAGCTGCGGGTGTTGGTCGCCACCGACATCGCCGCCCGCGGCATTGACATTCATCAGCTGCCCCATGTGGTGAATCTCGATCTGCCGAACCAGGCCGAGGACTACGTCCACCGCATCGGCCGCACCGGCCGGGCGGGCCACAGCGGCCATGCCGTCTCCCTGGTGGCCGCTGAAGAGCATGAGCTGCTGCGGGCGATTGAACGCCTGACGGGCAAAAAGCTGCCCAAGCAGGAGATCCCGGGCTTTGAGCCCACGGTGCTCTCGGCTCC